>CAZSSE010000007.1:0-17041 GCA_964609165.1 uncultured Lachnospiraceae bacterium | reverse complement strand
CAATAATATCTCCTTCCTTGACGTCGTAAGATGCCTTTGCGCGGCGTCCGTTGACGCACACGTGCTCGGTATCGCACGCATCGTTTGCAACAGTGCGGCGTTTAATTATTCTTGAAACCTTCAAATACTTGTCAAGTCTCATTGTTCCTCCTTGAAAAAAGGTTGCCGAAAGCCTCGGGGCTTACAGCAACCGTAAAAGTCTCTATTATTCGTTTACAGCGTCCTTAAGAGCCTTGCCTGCGGAGAATGCGGGAGACTTGGATGCTGCGATCTTGATGGTCTCGCCGGTCTTGGGGTTGCGGCCCTCTCTTGCTGCTCTCTCCTTAACCTCGTATGTTCCGAATCCGATGACCTGTACCTTGTCGCCTGCCTTGAGAGCCTCTGTGATAGCCTCGTTAACTGCATTAACTGCTGCCTCTGCTGCCTTCTTTGTAAGTCCTGTCTTTGTTGCTACTACGTCAATAAGCTGTGTCTTGTTCATAATCATTTACCTTTCATTTTAAATTCTTGGGGCAAGCCCTTTGTTTACAATATGATTATAACACATTCTTCCCACAAATTCAATAGGAATTTTCAATTTTTTTGCTGTTTTTTTATTGTTTTTCCACTATTTTGTTTGTTTTCGTCCCAAATTGCATCAAGCTCGGCAAGCGACAGATCTCCCATCTCCCTTCCGCTCGCCAAAACTGTATTTTCAAGCACCTCAAATCTATTTATAAATTTATCCGTCGCGCGTCCAAGCACCACCTCGGACTCAACTCCAAGCTTACGGCACAAAGATGTAACGGTAAGTAAAAGATCTCCCATCTCTTCGGCAATGGCGTCCTTGCTTTCGGTTCTCATAGCTTCCTTGAGCTCGTCAAGCTCCTCATATATTTTATCCATAACCGAACAGGTATCGGGAAAATCAAAACAGCCGGCCTTCTTTCCGACCTTCTCCGCCCTCATAAGCGCGGGAAGCATCGGAGGAATAGCGCGGAGCTTATCTGTAACCGTCTTACGCTCCTTTTCCTCGCTCTTGATCTTTTCCCAATTAGAAAGCACCTTTTCGGACGTATCTGCCTGCACGTCTCCGAAAACGTGCGGATGTCTGTGTATAAGCTTAACACATATATCGTTTGCCACATCCTCGATCGTAAACGTACCCTGCTCCGCCTCAATCTGTGAGTGAAACGTAACCTGAAGCAGCACGTCACCAAGCTCCTCGCGCAAAAGCTCTCGGTTATCGGTATCTATAGCCTCGATGACCTCATACGTTTCCTCTATAAAATCTCTGCGAATGCTTTTATGATCCTGTTCTCTGTCCCACGGACAGCCCTCCTCCGAGCGAAGCACCTCCACAACGGTTACAAGATCCTCAAAGCCGTATCCCTCATCCGCCTTATTCAAAAGCATTTTTTTCTTTTCTGCAACAGTCATTTTTTCTTTCCTCCATCCTCGGTCCCGTCCGATACCGTTAAGCGTTTATTTTTTCTTGTGTCTATAACAGAAATTATCCTTTCGCCGAATGGCAAAAGCATAACGTCATTTTTCGTAAGGCTACCCGTCATAAATGAAAGCCATATATACATAATAAGCGCAAGCAATATCGCCGCCCCGAATGTCAGCGGTATTGAGTGAGTGTATCTGTAAAGATACAGGTACAATACAAATGCTCCTCCGACCGATATGCACGAGGCAACAAGCGGCTTAAACAATATTTCAGACGCGCGCAGACGTACATTTGTCTGCGAGCGCATAAAGCACAGATTGAGTATTACCACGCTGACATTGCACAAAAGGCTACCTATCGGAGCTCCCAAAATTCCTATGCCCTCTATCCCCAAAAGCAGATATGTCGAGATCAGCTTAATTACCACTCCCACCGCCATAGAAATTATAGGCATACATACGTGTCTGTAGGACTGCAAGATCGCATTGGTAGTCGTTATAAGACAGGAAAAGATCACCGATGCCCCAAGTGCCGAGAGCAGGGGCGTTGAAATGGCTATAGCCTCACTTTGCCCCGCAAACAAGATCTCAAGCACGGGGCGTGAAAAAAGTGTAAGCCCGAGAGACGCAGGCATAGCAAGCAAAACCGTAAGCCTGACAGAATTTTCTATCACTGTTTGCTCGCCCTCTGCATCGCGTTTATGAGCAAACGCAGTAAGCTGAGGCACAAGCGCCATTGATATTGGAGTTATCAGCGCAGGGATAAGACTGAAGACCGGGATCGCAAGCGTTGTATACGAGCCATATATTGTGTTGCTTTCGGCTGTCGACATACCCATCGCAGCAAGCCTTCGCATAATAAGCGTCATATCTATAATTCTTGTCAGTCCTAACACCGCCGATCCCATGGTTATCGGAAGCGCTATACCTATAAGCTCCCCGACAGCTCCGCTATGCGCCGATCGCGTTCTGGTGGCGTTGCTTTTTATTGCCCGCTCGGGTCCTTTGATGCTCTTTGCGATCACAAGATAAATGAGTGACAAAAGTCCGCCAAGGCTGATCCCGAATACCGCAAATGCCGCCACCGCAAATACAGGATAACCGCGTCTTATTGCGAGCATAGCCAAAAGTATTCCGAATACAAGCTTTCCAAGTGCTTCTATAAGCTGGGAGATCGCCGTGGGAGTCATATATTCAAAGCCCTGACAGTAACCTCTTATCGCGCTTGAGCAGCAAACGAGCAGCAACGCGGGAGATATAGCGACAATACAAAGATATGCGTCGTCGTTTCCTATAAGATGAGCAAGCTCACGCGCAAAGACCGTCATAAGCGCGCTTCCTCCAAAGCCCAACGCAAAAAAAACATATTTTGCCGAGCGGTATACCCGCTTAACTCTGACCAAATCGTTATTTGCACGCGCAGTAGAGATCATCATGGAAAGAGCTACGGGCAATCCTGCGGTCGATATAACGCAAAGCAGAGCGTATATCTCATACGCCGAATTAAAATACCCCATTCCCTCTGCGCCCAAAAATGACAGCATTGGGATCTTGAACGCAAGACCTATTATCTTTACTATAACGGTTGAAAAGGACAGCAGAAGCACGCCTGACATAAAGCTGCGCGCTCCCTTTCTGTCCCCAACCCTATTTTTCGTTTTCAAGCCTGACACCACCTTCACGCAAAGTGCGAATACGTTTTTTATAGTTTATTCCAAACAGAATTTCTATATACTTACACTTTACGCCGATGGCGTATTATTTTATATTAAATTATACAAACTCGCGGTACAGGTATCCGTCGAGTATAAGCTCGGATGGGATGGGCTCAACATTCTCTATCGACGCGAGTATCTGTCTCGATTTTTCAAAATATTCGCTATCCTCTCCTACATTTTCAAGCACGCTGTACAATAACGGCTTAAGAACACCGACCTCGTAGGGCATAGCAGAGTTTACGCAATAATCGCTTTCGTCGGCATACGGAAAAATATTTTTTCTCTCATTGTCGCGTACACTCTTCCACAGTCTAAACGTAAACTCGGGCGAACTGTTTCTGAAATAAAAGTCGCGCACGAGTCTGCGCATAAGCCTCAATCGGTTTGGAGCAAAATCAACATCGCCTGCGCTCACGCTTTTCATTGGAGCGATAAATATACTTGCCGAGCCGTGATCGGAAAGCATATCCTTTACTACAGGATAGCACGCCTGTATACCCTCGAAAATAAATATATCGTCCTCATCCACAAAAAGCGTTTTATATCCCTCTCGGCACCCCGTCTTGAAATCAAACACAGGACAGTGCACCTCGCCGGATCTGAATATCTCCTCTGCAAAGCGGTGAAGCGCATCACAATCTATCGTATCTGGTGAATCATAATCGAGATCCTTCAGGCCCTTTGCTCTGGATTTTTCAAGTAAAACATCTCTGCCGTAAAAAAAGTCATCTATCGAAACGATGTGTGCTCTCTTTCCAAGGCTCTCAAACATAGCGATAAGCAATCTTGCCGCCGTTGTTTTGCCCGAGCAGGTAGGTCCGTAAAGTCTTACTATACGAAGCCTTCGATTTTTACATATATCCTCGGCTATACCGAAAAACTGCTCGGAAAAGCGCTTCTCACAGAGCCTTATCCACTCTGCATCCTTTTGTAATTTTTTGTCGTCAATATTGTATGTCATAATATCCTCCAACGAGGACTTGAGGCACCATAGCGTGAATTAAAGCATCCCTCGCTCCGTGTAGAAACGAATCGCCGCTTCCGCAAACGCCTCGTTTTTGTCCTCTTTTAAATATTCATACGGGTATTTTTGATGGAATAGACGTTCTATCTCCCGCTTATTGCAGCATCGTCCGGTGTTGTCTACCAATTTACCGACCGCTCCCGCTCCTGCCGCAAAGATAGAATGTATCTCTTCCATCATATAAATGTTGTAAAGTCCCTCGTACATCGGCTTAGAAAAGCCTACGTTCTCGTAGTTGCCAAGCGTGTTTTTCTGTCTGTACATATAGTACGGAATGTATCCTGCCTGATCCGTCTTTATCTGCGAATAATCAACGCATTTACCGACGTCTCCTCCGCGAGCCGAGAAAATATTGGAATTCTGTCGCAGAACCTCTGCCGATTTTTTGATGCAGAAGGTATGTACCGTAATATTTTCGGGATCAAGATTGATTATCTCGTCTACAGTATGCGAAAACATTTTGAAATTATCCTTAGGCAAGCCTGCGATCAGATCGACGTTGACCGTGCGTATGCCCGATTTTTTCGCAATTTCGTATGCAGCGTAAAATTCCTCGACCGTGTGGCTTCTGCCCACACCGCAAAGAACGTCATCGCAAAGGCTCTGAGGATTGACGCTTACTCTGCTGATTCCGTAAGCCCTTGCTATCTCAAGCTTCTCTGCCGTGATCGTATCCGGTCTGCCCGCCTCAAGCGTATACTCGTCCAGCGCGCTAACGTCGGTCTTGCTCGCTATAAATCCAAGAAGATCGCGAAGCTGAGTCCCGTCGAGTATGGTAGGCGTTCCACCGCCTATATAAAGAGTACGAACACGAAGTCCAAGTTTCTCTATGATCGCAAAATTTGCGGCAATGTCATCCTTAAGCTTCTCAAGATATTCGGGAATAAGAGAAAGCAATCTTTTTGACGTATATGATACAAACGAGCAATACGTGCACCTCGTAGGACAAAATGGTATAGAGATATACACGCTGCAATCCTTAGTCGACGGCGTACCTATTATATTACGCTCGGTTATCGCTATATTTGTCGCGAGTGCCGCCTTTTTGGGAATAACGAGATAATCGCTGTTCAGTATCCTTTTTACCCGTGTCTTGCTGTTGCCTGCATCCAGCAGCTCACTCGCAACCTTTGACGGACGAACTCCTATCATCATTCCCCACGCAGGTCTGTATCCGAGAAGCGTACCTGCCGCGCTGAGAACCGCTCCGCCTATAGCGAGCTTTAGCGTGCGCTCGTTGGTTCTCTCATTGGTGTATTCTGCAAAATACTCCGCACTCTCGCTCCTATCGTCAACGAAAACGGCAGCATAAGCACGCACGCCGCCATCCGTCTCGATCGTCCTTACAGACAATACGGGCTCTCCGGCGCAAGGCTCCTCGCTCTCTCCAAAGTGCTCTCCGGGAAAGAAGATCATTCCGAGTGTTTGGACGTAGTATTTATTTATCGGCGAATCCAATATTATTTTCATTTCTTTTCTCCGTCCGTACAGTTTTTCTTCAAAAGCACGTTACTGTCCATAACTATTGTTACAGGGCCGTCATTTACCATTTCTATTTCCATATCTGCCCCAAATATTCCTCTGCCAGTGTGAGCTATCTCGCTATTTACAAGCTCGCAGAAATATTCGTAAAGACGGTTTGCCTCCTCGGGAATAGCCGCCGCGAAATAATCGGGACGCTTTCCCTTTTTATACGAGGCAAGAAGCGTAAAATTAGACACGACGAGTGCCTCACCGCCGACATCCTTGAGCGACAAATTCATCTTGCCGTTTTCATCGGTAAATATTCTCAGATCCACTATCTTTGCCGCAAGTGCTCTTGCATCGTCCTCCCCGTCGCCTTTAGCCACTCCGAGAAGCACGCAAAGTCCCTTGCCACATTCTCCAACCGTTTCTCCCTCAACTCTTACCGCCGCTCTTTTTACTCTTTGCAATACCGCAATCATCCTATGCCGTCCTTTTACAAATAAAATTTACTGTGAGTATCCTCTTGTTATATCGTTTACGCCCTCTATAGATTTAAGCTTTGAAACGATAGAACGATAGTGATCCACGTTCTTACAGCTTATCTTAAGATTTACTATAATCCCATCTGCGCCGTACTTTGTTGTATTTATCTGAAGTATTTGCACTCTCATTTCCGACAGAGCAACAGATATATCGGCAATAATACCGATACGGTCGAAAACGTAAATGCTTATCTGTGCCTCATAAAGATCCACAGCACCGTTCTTTCTTTCCTCCCAATGCGCATCGACCCATCTGCCGACATTCTCGGGATTATTCTTGCCTATCGCTACGTTTGGGCAATCCGCCTTGTGTACCGACACGCCGTGTCCGCGCGTAATAAAGCCAATAATACTGTCACCCGGAAGCGGGTTGCAGCATCTCGCAAATTTAACAAGACAGCCCTCAAGACCGTCAACGATAATGCCGCCGTTGGATTTTATATTCTTGGGAGCAACTGTCTTTACCTGCTCAACTGTGATCTCGGGAGCTTCTGCCTCCTGCGCAAGCGCAAACGTGCGCTCAAATTCATCCTTGAATTTGCCCGCAACCTTTGAAAGCGCTATACCGCCGTATCCAAGCGTATTGTACAGATCGTCAGCACTCATATAGCCTAATCTCTGTCCCACTGCCGTTACGACGTCGTTTCGCTGCGTCTCGGTATAAGTGCGCGCGAATTTCTTAAACTCGGCATCCACCATATTCTTACCCGCAACTATATTCTCCGCGCGCTTTTCCTTCTTGAACCAGCTTCTGATCTTGGTTCTTGCCTCACTCGTCTTGACTATATTGAGCCAATCTCTGCTGGGTCCCTTTGAAGAAGACGACGTAAGTATCTCTATAATATCTCCCGTTACCGGAGCGCGCTCGATAGGAACGATCATACCGTTGATCTTCGCACCGATCATAGAGTTACCTACTCCCGAATGTATCGCATACGCAAAATCTATAACGGTCGAGCCGAGAGGCAACGCTATAACGTCGCCCTTTGGTGTAAATACAAAGGTCTCATCATGAAATATATCGGTCTTGAGAGCGTTGAGGAACTCATCGGGGTCGGTCGTATTCGACTCGGTTTCGATAAGCCTTGAGATCCACTCAAGCTTATTGTCAATATCAACCTTGGATTTCTCTCCGCTCTTATATTTCCAATGCGCGCAGATACCGTACTCCGCTATCTGATGCATCTCCCACGTGCGTATCTGAACCTCAAACGGAATACCGTCGCGTCCGATTACAGTAGTATGCAGCGAGCGGTACATATTGGGCTTCGGTGTGGATATATAGTCCTTAAATCTTCCCGGAACAGACCTGAACATCTCGTGTATAAGACCGAGCGCAGTGTAGCACTCAAGCTCGGTATCTACGATTATTCTCATCGCATAAAAATCGTATATCTCGTCAAAGCTCTTGTTCTGATTGAACATCTTGCGATAAATACTGTAGACCGATTTTATTCTTCCTTCCAGCTCAAAGTTAATATTATTTTCCCGCAGCTTCTTATCCACGATGCTTCTGACGTTTTCGATAAATCCAACACTCTGTCCGTATTTATCGTCTATATATTTCTGTATGTCGGCATATCCTATCGGGTCAAGATAAGATATGCACAGATTTTCAAGCTCTTGCTTGATCTTTTGCATACCGAGTCGGTGTGCAAGCGGAGCATACACGTACATAGTCTCAAGAGCTGTTGATCTTCTCTTTGGATCTGGCTTGACCGACAGAGTACGCATATTGTGCAATCTGTCGCAAAGCTTTATGAATATAACTCTTATATCCTTAGACATAGCGAGAAGCATTTTACGGAGATTTTCGATATGCGCTTCCTCTTTGTCCTCTATGTACAGAGTGACCATCTTCGTAAGACCGTCCACAAGCATAGCGATCTCCGCTCCGAACATTTCCTCGATTATCGAGAGGTTGGTCTTGTCCGAGCAATCCTCCACCGTATCGTGAAGCAGTGCTGCGCATATTGAGCTTGTATCAAGTCCGAGGTCGGAGACTATTTCCGCAACCGCCACGGGATGCGAGATATAGGGCTCTCCGCTTACTCGGAACTGTCCCTCGTGGAGCTCCTCGGCGTACTTGCCTGCCGTTCTTATTTTTTCCAAATCATATTTTCGTCCCGAGTTGCCAAGCTTTTCAAGAAGCTGCTCAACCGTTGAACAGGTATTAGCCGACATATAATTCCTTTCCGCAGTCCTTAGCTGCTAAATTCGGTCAACACACTGTGATCTCAGCTTTTTGAGTATTGCCGATTTATCTATACTTGTCCTTGTAGCGCGGAATATAACCTCAAAGCGATATATATCCCTGTCAAGCTCCTCTATATCGCATATCTGCAATTCGTTGAAGATTTCGAATATATACTTAAGCTTAACGTAATTTATCTCTCTCTGACCGCCGCCGTTGATCGCGCGAAGCACGCTCTTTGTATCGGTCAGGCTGTTTCCGTTTCTGTATTCCCTTCGCAAAAAGGTATAAACTCTTGAGCAATCGTCCCGATCCGGAACAAATCCGTCGGCGCAGCAGTAACTTGCGCCATTTTTTATCTCGGAATACATACGCTTCTCTTGCTCAAGCTTTTGCGTATATGTATTTGAAAGCCTTGCGTCCCTTATTATCATCTGCACCGATTGAACGTTTTTATAATCATTTATATCGATATTGAACAGAAGATCTATAACGTCGCCGCTGTCAAAGCCTAACATTCCTTCACCTATACCAAAGTACATAGCGGTCATCGCAATTCCGTCCTTTTCAAGATAAAGCCTTGAATGATCCTTGCCCTTGGTATAGGTTATCTTATTGACCGTAACGTCCTTCATCACGAAAAGCGGAGTTGCGTTACCTGTGCCGTGCGGCTCAAGATACTGAAGCTCCTTGGCAAATTTTATATTGACGTCAGCCATCTGTAGCTCGCAATCAACGTCAACCTTTACCTTAAAGGCTTCCTCATCAAGGTGCTCTCTCGCGTAAGCATTTATTCTATCTCTGAAATCGTCAAGGTTTCCCCTTTTTACAGTAAGTCCCGCCGCAAGCTCGTGACCGCCGTATTTTACGAGCAGATCGTCACAATATCCCAACGCCTCGACAAGATTAAGCCCCTTTATGCTTCTGCCCGAGCCCTTTCCGTCATCAAACGCACTCTCCTCCGAGCCCACCGAGCCGTAAAACGATACAAGTATCGACGGCAGTCCGTATCTCTCGGTTATTTTTGATGAAACGATACCGATTATTCCCTGCTGCCACTCATTACTGTCAAGCACGATAACGGGATTTGAATCAAGATCGGTAAGATCCTCTATCATTTCATAAGCCTTCTCTGCTATCTGATTTTCCTCTATCTGCCTTTGACGGTTTATCGCGCAAAGCTCCTCGGCATAGCTATCTGCCTCCTTGCCCTTGGGAGCAAGCAGAGTTCGCACGGCTATTGCCGCATCCGATATTCTTCCTGCCGCATTTATTCTCGGAGCTATTCCAAAGCCGATAAAGCCCGAGGTTATCTTACGCTTTTTCGCAGGCTCATCACCGCTCCTTTTTGCCGACGAAGCCTCAATAAGCGCGGCAAGCCCCGGTCGTGGGTTATCCTCCATCAGCTTCAGTCCCATACTGACTATAAGTCGGTTTTCGTCGACTATCGGCATAACGTCTGCGATCGTGCCGAGCGCGGCAAGATCGGCATAATCAACGCACACCTTGCGTATACCGTCTATAACCGAGCATCCGCTGTCTCTGCATCTTTTTATTTCGCAAGCGCATACAAGCTTAAATACTACGCCTACCCCCGCAAGCTCCTTGAACGGATACGGGCAATCGCAGCGATGCGGATTAACCACCGCGCAAGCATCCGGAAGCTCTATTCTGCACTCGTGGTGATCGGTAACGACAAAATCCAACCCAAGCGTTTTTGCGTATTCGACCTCAGCCCCGGCAGTAATTCCCGTATCTACAGTTATTATCAGCTTAACTCCATCGCCCGCAAGCGTCTGAACCGCAGCGCAGGAAACACCGTATCCCTCTCCCTCTCGCTTCGGGATCTTCATAGTAACGTCCGCACCGAGCCCACGAAGATAAAGATAAAGCATACTTACCGACGTAACGCCGTCAACGTCATAGTCACCGTATATACATATCTTCTCGCCGCGCTCCAAAGCATCAAACACCCTAACGACTGCCTTGTCCATATCGGCAAGCATAAAGGGATCGTGAAGATCTGTCTCCTCAAATCTCAGGAAATGCGTGGCGTCATCTGCCGTTCGGTATCCTCGGTTATAAAGCAGGACCGAGAAAAGCTCACTTCTGCCAAGCTCCTCTGCCATTCGTCGCACAGAAGCATCGCGCAAAGCATCGCCGAAGATATAGTGCTCGCACCACACCTTCTCTCTTCTGTTGTTATTCATACGTACCTCAATCTATATAAACACAAATTTAAAACAAATCAAACGCGATCAGCGGGAGCAAATTCCTCCATGATCTTAAGTGCGCCGCGAATACCGTCGATAGCGGCACTCGTAATACCGCCCGCATATCCCGCGCCCTCACCGCAGGGATATATCCTCCCCCTTCCGAGTGCGCGCATATCCTCGCCTCGCAATATTCTGACGGGAGCCGACGTTCTTGTTTCAACGCCTGTAAGCACCGCATCCGACGCGGCGAAGCCCGCCAGCTTGCGATCAAAGGATACAAGCCCGCGGCGAAGCTCCTCGCAAATAAACGCGGGAAGCACGTTATCGAGTGAGCACGGTCTTACAGCACCGTTGCGATAGGTAGGCATAACTCTGCCTATTTCATTTTTGGAGCTGATACCGAGAAAGCTGCCGACCGTCTGCATCGGAGCATAAAAATCACCGCCGCCTGTCCTAAATGCAGCCCGTTCTATATTTCGCTGAAGCTCTATAGCTCCGACAGGGGTTCCGTCATAATCGTTTTTAAAAACGCTGACCGCAACTGCCGAGTTGGAATTTTTTCCGTCGCGGGCGTTTCGGCTCATACCGTTAACGACCACACCGCCATCTTCAGATGCCGCCGCGACTATCTCTCCGCCCGGGCACATACAGAAGGTATACACTCCTCTACCCGACGAGGTATCCGAAAGGTGATACTCTCCCTTGCCGAGCTTTGGATGTCCTGCCATATCCCCGTAAAGTGCTCTGTCTATATCCTCACGAAGATGCTCTATACGAACACCGACGGAAAAGGATTTAGCCTCGATAGCATATCCGCTTTCCAAAAGCATTTTATACGTATCTCTTGCGCTGTGTCCTATCGCCATAAGCACCGATGAGCAAAGCATCTCGCCCATTGTCGTGCTAACAGCTACGTTACCGTCATTAAGCTCACGCAAGCCGTCCATACGTGTACGGTACATTACCTTGCCTCCAAGCTCGCTTATACGCGCAAGCATCCTATCGACGATCTCCAGAAGAAGATCTGTTCCTATATGCGGCTTTGCTGCGGTCAATATCTCCTCAGGTGCGCCAAAATCGCAAAATCTTCGAAGCACGTAGGATATTTTCGGATCGTTTATGCGGGTAAGAAGCTTTCCGTCCGAAAAGGTTCCCGCTCCGCCTGCGCCAAACTGTATATTCGACTCTGTGTCAAGGACGCCGAATTTAACAAAGGTATCATATTTCTCCGCGCGCTCACGAACAGTGTCTCCGCGATCAATAATGATCGGCGCGTATCCGTTTTCGGCAAGCAGAAGCGCACCGAAAAGACCCGCAGGTCCCATTCCCACGACCAATGGAGGTGCGCTCATAGCACGACTTCCCTTTATTATTTTCATCTCGTCGCTCTCAAGCTGCGAGATCCTATATCTGCCCTTACCCTTAGGCAAAGAGATCGAGTGCGACGAGTCGAGCCTTGCCGCGACCGAATAAACCAATCTTATATCATTTCTTTTTCTTGCGTCAACCGATCTCTTATATATGCTAAAACGAAGTCGTGCAGGGTCTACCCCTGCACGTCTCAATTCAGTCGCCGCAATATCGCAGGCTTCCTTTTGGTCAACATCAGGCGGCAGACTTATACCGCTAACAAGAAATCCGTTATATTTTCCGTCTGCCACGTCTGCTCCTCCCTCTGCTCAATATTCTGTCAGCTCTGCCTTTGCTCCGATACCGCAGAAAGATCATCCAAAAGCGCCTCCTGCTTTTTTGCCTGATCGTTCGCTATATTCGTCGCGTGGATCCATATCAGCAACGCGGCAAACAGACATAATGCAAAAGCAAATATATCGCCCTTCTTGTATTTTTTATTTTTTACCACCAATCGCTGTTCATCCTTGGCGGCTCTGCTGAGTTCCTTATCGGACATTTTCTCCTCCTTACGAAAGGATATTATGATCGTTATTTGTTTTTCTTCTTACCGCCTCTTACGCCTTTAAGCGGATTTTGCTTCTGCTTTGATTTAGTATGTACCTTTGGAACGAGTATATCCTCAAGCGCCTTGTGAAGCGACGTGTAAGTAAAGCCGCGTTCAAGCTCTCCGTCGATAGACATGGAGATCTTTCCCGTTTCCTCCGAAACCACAACCACTATAGCATCTGTTACCTCGGTGGTTCCTATCGCTGCTCTGTGGCGTGTTCCGAGCTCGGTATCAATATCGGCACGATTTGTGATAGGAAGCACGCAGGCGGCGAAATCTATCCGTCCGTTATTAATGATAACCGCACCGTCATGAAGCGCAGTTCCCTTATAAAAGATAGAGCAAAGCATATCGGGAGAAATAACCGCATCTACCATGCTTCCCGTTCGCTTGAATTCCGCTAAGGAGCTCTGTCTTTCAATAACTATCAACGCACCGTGTCCTGCCGAGGAGAGCTTTTGCGCCGCGCGCGATACAGACTCTACAACGTACAGCGCGTTAACATCTTCCTTATCGTTATGCTTGGCACGAAAATCAAAGACTCTTATTCCTCCGATCTTTTCAAGTGCCGAACGAAGTTCGGGCTGAAAGATGATAAGAAGCGCAATAACTCCGATCTGTTTGAAGTCTCCAAATACAAATCCGAGAGCCGAAAGCTTAACTGTATCGGCGATAAAAACGATCAAAAGAAACAGTACGACGCCAATAATAAGCTTCGCGGCACGCCTCTTTTTAGCAAAGCGATAAACAAAGAAAAATACGCATGCTAAAGCAAAGATATCAACGATGTCTATGAATTTGATAGCTGCCAAAGTATCAAAAACCTTTTCGCTCATAAAGCTGACAATTCCGTTCCAGCCTTGCGCAAAAAAATCCATTATTCCCATTCACCTCCCGCCAAAATTCAGCAAAATGCGACACTAAGCCATGTTACCAATAATACTACTGATATTATAACATATATATTCGCTTATTTCAAGAGAATACTAAAAATTTTCTGCGTATAATTTTTTCAAGCGAATGTCCGAGCTCCGATAAAATTACCCGAGGATCATGCCGAGCCTCGGGTAATTTTAAGCTAAGCCGCCTTATCGATAGGGTAATTTCCAAGCTCTATTAAGTCACGAGAAATTATAGCCGTAAGAACACATCTGTTGGGCTTTAAGCCAGAGGCTTCACTCTTATCATCGGCTTCAAGCCAACTATTGCCCGTAGCATAATCGATGGTTATCCCCGGCTGAACGTTGTAAACATATACATTGAAGCTCACGGTCTCGCCGCTATCCTCGACTGAATACGCCTCCATTATCACGCCGCGTGCCACAAGCTCGTTCTCGTAAAACATCGGAGTTATGCGATACATTACATGAAGGTCGTCCTCCTTTACCGCATCACGAACCATATCCTCAAACTGAGTCATTATACGCTGATTCATATACTCGGTTCCTGTTATAAGATTTTGCTTGTTAGCGTCCTCTCCTGTAAGACTCCACGCTATGAGGTGGCTACGGTTGTAAATATATCCTCCGTTTACAAGCTCCAAGCTATATTTTTTCTGTACCCAGCCGGTTGGATTTACAGACGATATGCTTCCGCGATTTCCTGTTGGGAGCGTCTCCACACCTACGCACGCCATAGCGTAGCCGCATCTGCCAAGGTCGTCAAGCTCGCTGTAGAACTCATATCCCTCGTCTGTTATCTCATCCTCAGTAAACTTGGGGACGCCATTGTTCAGGTGCGTAAACCCCTCACCGGAAAATGCAGGTATTCCGAGAAGCTTACATATGGGATCATCTTCGCCCGCCGTATTATTTTGAGCTGCGTTCTGCTCTGTACCTTTATTCGCCGCAGGAAGCTTGATCTTATCCGTATTTTTTATTGCGTCATTAAACTTTTCATCAAAGGTCTGCTCATTCAGATTACAGCCTGCGAGCATAACACTAAGCAGCATCAACAACGCAATAAGCGCAGCAGACCATCTCTTCAGATTGAATTTCATTTACTGAATATCTCCTTCGTTATTTTTTCGTGTGAATATCCTTCAAGCTCCTCTGCAAATACGCGCTTAAAACCAAGGGCGTTGGGATCTATATCAAAGAAAACGTCGGTTGGATACGACCTGTTCCAACAATATACAACAAGCTCTTCTATTTTGTCAGCGTATGGCGCAAGTGCTCTGTTCTCAACGAAGCAATAATCTCCTTCTTTCGCAAGATCAAGAAACCGCTCATCGCAAAGAAGCTCTACCCCGCTCGCTTCAAAAAGCTTCAGCGAAAACGGATCGATGCACAAACGCGAGCCCTGCGCCATACTGATTACATCGGCGTTAAGCACACGATCCTTGCTCTGCCTGCGGTGATTGAACATCATACCGCCCTTATTATCAAGACAAACTATTACCCTCATCGTATCACCGTCTGCCGTGCGCGGCAAGCATATCATGCTTTAACTGCCAGAGCTTCTCGGAAAGATCAACATAGTAGTTGTGAGGGTTATTAAATCTGCGTACCTCGTCCCATATTCCATCTATCTCGGCAGCGCAGTGTTCCCTGATCTCGCTAAGCGTCGGAAGCTCGTATACCTGCTCTCCGTTTCTGAATATCGGCACCAGAAGCTCGGTGGCCGTAAAATTCTCAAGCTTTTTACGCTTCCATGTAGCAACGGGGTCGAATATTTCAAGGGGCTTTGTATCGTCTACCGTCTCATCGTAAACGCATATAAGATCGACCTCCGCCTTACCTGTATCGCGTCCGCGAAGTCTGTATACCTTTTTGAAATGCGGTGTGGTGATCTTGCCCACGTTCTCGCTGATCTTTATCTTGGGGATTATGCTTCCGTTTGCGTCCTCGATCGCGCACACCTTATAAACGCCGCCGAAAACGGGATCGCTCTTTGAAGTTATCAGTCTCTCGCCAACGCCGAACGAGTCAATCTCCGCCCCCTGACGGATAAGCTCGCGTATGATATATTCATCCATCGAGTTTGAAACCACTATCTTACATTCAGGCAATCCCGCATCGTCAAGCATCTTGCGCACCTTCTTGGTAAGGTAGGTAACGTCGCCCGAGTCTATGCGCACCGCGCACTTGCGGATGCCGAGCGGATGAAGCACCGTCTTGAAGGCTTTTATAGCGTTCGGTACACCACTCTCAAGCACGTTATAGGTGTCGACCAAAAGAGTCGCATTATTCGGATAGATCCTGCAATATGCTTCAAACGCCTCGTACTCGGTATCAAAAAGCTGTACCCACGAATGCGCCATCGTACCGACGGCGGGAACCCCGTAGGCTTCATCTGAAATCGTACAGGCAGTCGAGCCGCATCCTCCGATATATGCCGCTCTCGCTCCAAGCATTGCCGCATCAGCTCCCTGAGCGCGACGCGAGCCAAATTCGCTGACCGCTCTTCCCTTTGCCGCTCTTGCGATTCTCGACGCCTTTGTGGCAATAAGCGACTGATGATTTATCATCATTAAAATGTAGGTTTCAATAAACTGCGCTTCGACCACAGGTGCTCTTACCGTCATAAGCGGCTCACCCGGAAATACCACGGTTCCCTCGGGAATTGCCCATATGTCTCCGCTGAATTTAAAATGGCTCAAATATTCAAGAAATTCTTCAGAGAAGCATCCTCTGCCACGCAGATATTCTATGTCCTCGTTATCGAATTTCAGGTCGTTTATATATTCGACGATCTGCTCAAGACCCGCGACTATCGCATATCCGCCATTGTCGGGATTGTCACGGTAAAAAACGTCAAAATAGACTATTTTATCCTTCATTCCGTTTACAAAATATCCGTTGCCCATCGTAAGCTCGTAATAATCGCAAAGCATCGTTAGATTTCTCTTGATATTCTTCATTTTCCACTCCTTGATCTCAGAACGCCGCAAATGCCGTCCTTGGTCTTTAAATATTGATGTTATTATTGATAATTGATATAAGTATAACTCTTTTTTCACTTTTTGTCAATGCCCGCAAGTGCTTTTGGCTATATTTTTTGCTTTCAAAAACAGCCTGATTTTTCCATACATATAAAATTTGACTTGTTACAAAATAATAGCAGAGTTGCAAAGCAGGTCGAAATGCGAGAAGCATCGCATTGACGCCGCGATGCTTCTCAAAAAGACGAAAAATAATTTTTCACAAAACAATTCCGCCATTATGGCGAAAACAAGGAGAATAACTATGGCAAACAAGCAGGCAAAGAAGGCTCTTGAGCAGATCAAGATGCAGGCAGCAAACGAAGTTGGCGTAAACCTTAACAACGGATACAACGGTGATCTTACCTCCCGTCAGGCCGGCTCTATCGGCGGTCAGATGGTCAAGAAGATGGTTGAAAGCTACGAAAATCAGGCTCAGGGTAACACAGCCAAATAAACTTTTCGGCTGATTTTAGGGTTGCTGCAACGCAGCGACCCTTTAATTTTTGGCAGATGTTATGATACAATTGATAGGTGACAAATAAAAAGAGAAATAGCAACCAAAAG
>CAZSSE010000006.1:0-17235 GCA_964609165.1 uncultured Lachnospiraceae bacterium | reverse complement strand
ATAATATGCACGTAAGATCAAGAAAAGGCAGGAATATATGGAAAACAAACAGGGATTTACCTATCAGTATTCGGCAGGTCCGAGCAAGGAGATCGAGCATATCAGGAAAAAATATCTTCCAAAGGAAGAAAGCAAGCTCGATACGCTTCGCAAATTAGATAACCGAGCACAAACAGCGGGCATGGTGCAAGGACTGACGGTCGGTATTATCGGCTCACTCGTGTTCGGAATCGGTATGTGCTTCGGGCTTGACGTGTTCAGCGGCGCAGATTGGCTTTCGGTTCTGTTCTGCGCGATAGGAGCGGCAATAATGCTTCCCGCATATCCAATCTATAAGATCATATCGAAGAAAACCAAAGAAAAGCTCACACCCGAGATAATTCGCCTTGCGGATGAGCTGATAAGATCTTAAAAGCATCAAGATTAACAAAATTAAAACATCTTACAAAAAATCAAAAACATCAGCAAGCTATAATATGCTTGTAAAACAAATTCAAGCGAGGTATTTATTATGAACAAGAACGATCAGCAGTTTATTGCACAGAAGATCCGCACACAGTATACGGAAAAGGAGGCTACCGAGCTCGATGCACTCCGTCAGCTCGACGCCAAGGTAAAGCGTCCCGCAAACGTATTCGCTTACGTTTTCGGCAGTATCAGTGCAGTTATTATGGGCTGCGGCATGAGCCTTATTATGACCGATATAGCAGATGAGATAGGCTTTGGAGGAGACCCTATGAGCACGGGAATCACGGTCGGTGTTATCGGGTTGATTATGGTCCTCCTGAACTATCCAATATACAAGGGGATCCTCAGCTCACGCAAGAAAAAATATGCAGAGCAAATTCTGAAGCTCAGCGAAAAAATAATGAACAGCTAAATCAAGGAGAAATATACAATGAAAAAGAATATAAAAAAAATGTAAAAAAGATCATTAAAAATAACAAAAAGCCGATAATTATCGGTACTGTCGGAGCAGGTGTTGCCGCAATTGCGGTCGGACTCGGCAAGGCATTTGCAAGCATGAGGGCAAGTGCGAAGACTCAGCACGAGGTTGACAAGGCTGAATTCGAGGCTGTAAAGGCTGAAGCAAGGGCTAACTTCGAGGAAAACAGATGTCACAACACCTTTGAAAAGGCAAAGGCTGATGCAAAGCAGAGCTGGGATGACGCTCATATGAGCATTGCAGAGAGAAGCAAGAGCTGCGGCTGAGCACGACGCAAGAATCGCTGATGCAGAGGCAAGAATAAAAGATGCAGAGGCGCGCTGCGAGGCGGCAAAAAATAACTGAAGCAAAAGCAAGGCGGGCGCGATTGCGGCTCGCTATTGCTGATTTTATATAAAGCAAAGGAAGGGCAAAAATGAACGCTATTGAAATCAGAAATCTTTCAAAAAGCTTCCGCGGAATGTATGCGGTCGATCACTTGAATATGACGGTTCCGCAGGGCGCTATATACGGATTTATCGGCGAAAACGGCTCGGGAAAATCCACTACCGAAAAGCTGATCTGCGGTCATCTTGTTGCTGACGGCGGAGAGATAAAGCTGTTCGGCAAAGATTATACCGATCCCGGAGTGCGCGTGAGAATAGGCGCACTTATCGAGAACGCGGGATGCTTTCCCGGTTCGTCAGTGTATCAGAACCTTATGATGCAGTGCATCAACCTCGAACTTGAAAATCCGGATGAGGAGATCAGACGAGTGCTTGAGATAGTTCGTATGGAGGATAATGCAAGCCTTAAATTCAAAAAATGCTCGCTCGGAATGAAGCAGCGGATCGGTATTGCTCTGGCACTTCTCGGCGATCCCGCTCTTCTTATTCTCGATGAGCCTATCAACGGTCTTGACACCGACGGTATGCGTATTATGAGAGAAATTCTCGTTGATATTACGCAAAAATACGGCTGCACCGTGCTGATCTCCTCTCATATTCTCGGCGAGCTTGAAAAGATAGCCACCCACTACGGAATAATCCGTCAGGGAAAGATGATTATGGAGCTTTCCGCCGAGGAAATGGACGCAAGAGCACAGGTGTTCGTGTCGCTGGACAAACGATATGGCAGGCGCAGAGTCTGTTTTAAAAGCAAAATATGCTACCGTCAGGAATGAGGACGGCTATCTTCGCGTCTACGACGAAAACGACACCGCATCAATAGTCGAGTATCTTATCAGGAACGGTCACATAGTTAACGAGATCAAAAAGAACAAGATAGGTCTTGAGGAGTACTACATCGAGCTGATGTCAAAAAAGGAGGAGAAATAATATGACACGCGAAATAAAATTTGAATCTCCGAGCTTTGCAAAGCGTATCAAGGGAATGCTCGGCGTAGATTTTTACCGTCTCTTTCACACTCCCCTTTTCTACATTTTCCTGTGCATAGCAGCTATTATTCCGGCAATGGTATCCGCTATGACGGTGATGCCCGATCAGAGCGGCAATACTATGGAGCCACTGTATTCTAACGTTTGGCAGATAATTGCCGCATCAAGATCACTTTACGTCATCGAAGGCATCGACGATTATGCCAATATGAATATGGTATTCATTTTCGGCGGAATAATGGTTTCGATATTTATCGGTCACGACTACAAATCGGGATACGTTAAGCAGCTTTTTACAACTCATGCAAAAAAGCAGGACTATATGATCTCCAAGAGCCTTGTATGTGCATTCGCCATGGCTTGTATGTGCATTACGTATCTTATCGGCGGCACGGTAGGCGGATTGCTCATGGGCTACGACACCGCGGTAAACGTCGGCTCTCTTATAATCGCTATCCTCGGCAAGATCATTATGAGTCTCGGCTGGGCAAGCCTTTATACCTTCCTTAACGTGATCTTCAGAAGATATTTCGGTATCTCTATAGTCTCATCCTTCTTCTTTGGAACGGGAATTATTATCATCGGTGCCGCGGCTATCGTTGAAAATCTCTCTATCCCGACATCCTTCCTCAATATTTTTCTCTACGGCGCATCGGTCAACGCAAACCTTTCAAGCAATATAGGTGCATTGCTCATCTGTACTGCAGTATCTGTAGGTTGGGCAATTTTCTACAATCTGCTCGGCACACGCTTGCTATACACGAATGACGTATATTGATACGGAGGTAAACACAATGAATGCAGTTGAAATAAAGAATTTATCTAAAAATTTCGGTTCCAAGCAGGCTGTATGCGCCCTTGATATGACTGTACCGATGGGCGCGATATACGGCTTTATAGGCGAGAACGGATCGGGTAAATCCACTACCGAAAAAATGATATGCGGTCTTATCCCGACAAACGTAGGCGCTATTAAGCTTTACGGCAGGGACTATACCGACGAAGCTGTCAGAGCCAAGGTAGGCGTACTTATCGAATCGCCCGGCTGCTTCCCCGGGCTTACCGTTTGGGATAATATGATGCTTCAAGCCGCAAATCTCTCCATACCAAATGCGGAGCAGGAGGTCATCAAGGTTCTCAAGATCGTTCGTATGGAGGGTGCCGCAGGCAACAAATACAAAAACTGCTCGCTGGGTATGAAGCAGAGAGTTGGAATTGCGATGGCACTTCTCGGCGATCCTACCCTGCTCATCCTCGACGAGCCGCTCAACGGTCTTGATGCCGACGGTATGAGAATTATGCGCGAAATTTTCATCGATGTGGTTAAGGACGGAACACGATCAATTATCGTATCCTCTCATCTACTCGGAGAGCTTCAGAAGGTAGCTACTCATTACGGGATCATCAGACACGGTAAAATGATAGTCGAGATGACCGCAGAGGAGCTTGACGCAAGCTGCCGCACTTACGTTGCTCTGCAGAGCAACGAGATGAACAGAACGAAGATGCTTCTCGGCTGCAGGTACTCGCGTGTTGAGGAAGACGAGGCGGGTTACATCCGCGTTTACGATATTACCACACCCGAGGAGATCGTGACATATCTGTACGAAAACGGTATCTGCATAACCGAGATCAAGACCGATAAGATCGGACTTGAGGAATATTATATAGACCTGATGAACGGAGGTAAGAGATAATGGAAGGTAATGTACAATTTGAAGCTGTCGGCTTTAGCAAAAGACTTGGCAGTATGCTCAGAGTTGATTTTAAAAGGATGCTTAAATCCAAGGTCTTTTACATTATTATCGCCTCCGCACTTCTTGTACCGATAGTTATGACCGTTATGCTCACCATGATGGACGGACAGGAAAGCGTAAATCAGCAGACAGGCGAAGTAACCGTTATGGAGGGTCCCGAAAGCACCTGGCAATCAATAGGCACTCTGCCGTCAGATGAGCCAACCTCCACCGATGCGGCGGGCGGAATGGACGTAATGTCTATGTGCAACATCAATATGGCATTTATGGGGGTTGCGGTATTTATTTGCCTTTTTATCTCTGATGATTTCAGAAGCGGATACGCAAAAAATCTCTTCACCGTCCGTGCAAAAAAGGGTGATTACGTTATATCAAAGACCCTCGCCGGATTTGCTTGCGGAGCACTTATGCTTATCGCATACTTTATAGGATCCCTTCTTGGGGGAGCTATCTCGGGGCTTTCCTTTGATCTTGGCACTCTTACCGTTACAAACGTCGTAATGTGTATGTTGGCAAAGATCTTCCTGATGCTCGTATTCGTCCCGATATTTGTGCTTGTAAGCATTGGAGCAAAGCAAAAGGCATGGCTTTCCATTTGCGGCTCTCTCGGAGCAGGTATGCTCCTGTTTATGATGGTCTCGATGATAACTCCTCTCAGTTCTACCGTTCTCAACGTTGTGCTTTGCTTGGCGGGCGGTGCAATGTTTTCATTCGGTCTCGGGGCTATCAGCAGGATCGTTCTTAAAAAGACGAGCTTAGTGTAATAAAATTTTCAAACGTAAACAAAACCTTAACATTTATGTGATATAATGCTTCCATTAAAGCGTTGGAGGTATTATTTATGTTCAAAATTCTTGTGGTCGAGGACGATCGCGATCTTAACCGCAGCGTTTGCTCATTTTTGAATAACAGCGGATACGTAGCTACCGGATGCCTTGGCGCAGAGGAAGCATACGACGAGATGTATAAAGTTACCTTTGATCTGATAGTTTCCGATATTATGATGCCCGGCATCGACGGCTTTGAGCTTGCAAGGACGGTGCGCTCGCTTAATAGCGATATACCTATCCTTTTTATGACCGCACGTGACGATTTTGCATCAAAGCAAAGAGGCTACAAAATAGGCATAGATGATTATATGATAAAACCCATAGATCTTGACGAGCTACTTCTGCGCATAGGCGCGCTCTTGCGCCGTTCAAGGATCGCATCGAGCAGACGGCTTGAGGTCGGCAGCTTTGTAATGAACGCAGATGAGCGAAGCGCGGCTCTTGACGGCGAGGAGATCCCGCTTACAGCAAGAGAATTCGATCTGCTGTATAAGCTGCTCTCCTATCCCAAAAAAACATTTACGCGCACGCAGCTCATGGACGAATTTTGGGATGCCGACAGCTCGTCGGGCACACGAACGGTCGACGTATATATGACAAAGCTCCGCGCAAAGCTGTCCGCCTGCGAGGACTTTGAGATCGTAACCGTACACGGGCTTGGCTATAAGGCGGTGATAAAATGAGCAAAAAGCGAGCTACGTTCGCCAAAAAGCTTCTTTCTGCGCTTCAGAATTACGTTATATTCTTTCTGCTTGCCGCATTTGTTACTACCTGCTGTATGGTTCTTTTTCTAAACGTACTGACAGATTCTCTCGCTATAGAGTTTACCAATGAAAATATCGAAAGCGCGGCAAAGCTCACCTTTTTGAACGTGCTTCTGCTAAGCCTCATTTTTACGGCTATAGACGCTCTGCGGCGTAAATTTACGGTCGAAAACAACATTCGCCGTCTGGCCCGCGCGGCAGATCGTGTCATAAACGGAGATTTCTCGGTAAGGATCCCTCACGCCATACGCGTTGGAAGCGACTCCTCCTTTAACGATGTCGTAGACTGCTTTAACAAAATGGTCGAGGAGCTTTCAGGTGTAGAAACTTTGCGAACAGACTTTGTATCTAACGTATCGCACGAGCTTAAAACTCCGCTTACCGTAATAAAAAATTATGCGAGAATGCTTGAGTCAGACTCGCTTGACGATGCCACGCGGAAGGAATATGCCCACGCTATTTCAAACGCGACGCACAGGCTGTCGGAAATGATAACAAACATTCTGAAGCTCAACCGTCTTGAAAATCAAAGCATCTATCCTGTGAGAGAGATGTATGATCTTGGCGAGCAGCTTTGCGAGACCCTGCTTGAATATGAAAGCGTCTGGAAGAAAAGAAATATCAACATCGAAGCCGATATTGCCGAAGATGTTAATATTTGCGCCGACCGCGAGCTTCTTTATATAGTCTGGAGCAACCTGCTTTCCAATGCCTTCAAGTTCACCGACGACGGCGGAAGCGTATCGCTTTCGATGCAGGCAGACGATGACTGCGTTTGCGTATCGGTGCGCGATACGGGATGCGGAATATCTTGTGAGGTTGGCGAGCATATCTTTGAAAAATTTTATCAGGGCGACACATCCAGAGCAACCCAAGGCAACGGTCTTGGGCTTGCGCTTGTCAAGCGTATTGTTGACATTCTTCAAGGAGATATAAGCGTTGACAGCTCGGTAGGAGTGGGTACCGCCTTTACTGTAAAGATCAGGAGAAATTACCATGGACTTAAAGAAGATATATAAAGCACTGCTCTTCCCGCATATAGCAATAATGATCCTTTTGCTTCTGATTGCAATTCCCCTGCTCGTTTACTCTATGGTATTCGTGGAAAGCGATTCTGTAATTGCAATAGTTTCATACCTTATTGCCGCTTATACGCTCACGGTCTGGTGCTTCAGAATACCTAATATAATTAAATTTATAAAAAATTTCAAAAACGAAAACCGCTATGCAAGGCTTTGGCTTGATGACAGACAGCTCCGAGTTAAAAGCACGCTTTACGCTTCGCTCATTTGGAACGGCGCATATGCCGTATTCCAATTCTGGCTTGGAATTCACCATTCATCCTTCTGGTTTCATTCGCTCGGCGTGTATTATGCTGCTCTTGCCGTAATGAGACTGTTTTTAGCACGCTATATGAGTAAAAATACACCCGGTGAAAAAATACACGCAGAGCTTGTGCGCTACCGAGCCTGCGGATGGATATTCCTCGTTATGAACCTTGCGCTGTCCGTGATGATCGTTTTTATGCTGTATTGGGACAGAACTTTTTCGCATCATATGATAACGAGTATCGCCATGGCTACATATACGTTTATAGCGTTTACAACGGCTATTATAAGCGTTATTCGGTATCGCAAATATAACAGTCCTGTTTATTCTGCTTCCAAAGCGATCAGCTTTGCCGCCGCCTGCGTATCCATGCTGACGCTTACGTCAACGATGCTTACGACCTTTAACGACGGTTCAATGGATGCATTTTCGCAAAAGATGATGCTTGGCGGTGTTGCACTGGCGGTCTCGGCCGTTGTGCTTACAATGGCGATTTATATGATAGTGCAAAGCACTAAAAAACTAAAGCTTTTAAAAGCTGATAAGGAGCACCCCGATGAGTAATCATGAGCAAAACGAATTTTCATTTACATATTCGGCAAAGGAGCAGGCAGAGCTCGAAAAAATTCGTGAAAAATATACTGTCCACGAAGAAAGCAAGCTCGAGCACTTACGCAGGCTGGACGCCGCCGTTACAAAAAAAGGTATGACAGTGTCGATCATACTCGGCGTTATAGGTGCCTTGATACTCGGCTTTGGTATGAGCCTTATAATGACCGACATTTCGCTTATATTGGGCGATCTTGAGCATCTGTCCTTCCCTGTGGGACTTGCTATAGGATTTGTAGGTATCATACTTATAGCTATCGCTTATCCCATATATAAGGCTATCACAAAAGCCCAAAGGAAAAAGCTCGCCCCTGAAATATTAAAGCTTACCGAAGAGCTGATGAAATAACAAAAAATGCTGTCGAGGATCGATCGACAGCATTTTTTGTTATTTATTTTCAGTTATTCTGACGTTCAAGCACTGCATCTATGACAAGCACGACGGCTAAAACGATGACCGGATCAGCCACCTCCGATATATCTATTTCATATGCGTCTCCCCACGAAAGCCACGCCTTGGACACTGCGGCAACAGTAAAGTCATTCTCATCAACAAGCACGTAATTATGGTCAAATACGTCGCCTTCAGCCCGCCAGCCAAGCCCATCTATTCTGTATTTAGGCTTAAAAAAGCTGAATTCCTTGACGACCTCGGCAACAGTCTGCCCATACTGACTTATGTAGTATCTCGGAAAGAACGACATAAATTTCTCATAAATGTACGCAAGCTCGTTGCCGCTCATATCGGTGAGATGCAAACGCTTACCAAAGGAAATACCCTCGCTCTCGGCATAAAACTGAGCATTACCAAGCTCATCAGCTATTGAAAATTTATCGCGCCACGAAAACACCTTTTGCTTTACATAAAGCTTCATTCACTATCCCTCACAAAGACCGACTCGTCTATTCTTCTGTCCTTAAAGTAAAATTCGCGGTCACGCTGACCTATTTCACGAAGCACCCGACACGGATTGCCGACAGCAACGACGTTTGCGGGCAGATCCTTCGTAACCACGCTTCCCGCGCCAACGACCGTATTATCTCCTATGCTCACACCCGGAAGTACGATCACTCCCGCACCGAGCCAGCAGTTCTTACCTATACGAACCGGCATATTATACTGATATTGCTCTGCGCGAAGCTCTGGAAGTACAGGATGCCCTGCTGTAGCCAAAACAACGTTTGGTCCTAACATTGTACCGTCGCCGACGTATATATGCGTATCGTCAACCAACGTAAGATTAAAATTTGCATAAACGTTACTTCCAAAGTGAGTATGCCTTCCGCCCCAATTTGAATGTAGCGGTGGCTCTATATAGCAGTTATCGCCAAGCTCTGCGAACATTTCTCGGAGCATCGCTTCTCTTTTTTTAAGCTCGTGCGGTCGCGTAGCATTAAAATCGTAAAGCATTTCCAGACAATCAAGCTGCTCGTAAAATATTGAATCGTCGTTCGGTAAATAAAGCTCTCCCGTGTGAAGCTTTTCTTTCATTATATGTTCCTCCTCTGCTACTGCTGCAAGCATGCCATACGTTAAATTTTTTCTACCTCGACCTGCGCGTAGATTGCGGCAACGTCGTCAGGCACGGGCGGTCTTGTTCCCACACTCATACAAGCCGCGCTTCCGTATGAAACGGCGGTTTTCAGCATTTCTGCCGCGTCCTTCCCCGCTGCTGCCGCAGCGAGAAATCCTCCGACCGAGCTATCGCCCGCGCCGATCGTGGACAGCGCATTGATCCTCGGCGGATGTGCAACGTATGCTCCCTCGGAGCAAACAAGCAAAGCTCCCCTTGCGCCAAGACTTATCATTACGTTTTCAATTCCCGCAGCGTGAAGCTCACGCGCGCCGTCAATAACGCTCTCAAGGTCGCTTACGTCCTTACCAAGATATACCGCGATCTCCTCCTCGTTTGGCTTTATAAGCCACGGCATCATTTCGACAAGATCGTCCTTTTCAAAGGATCTTGAATCTATTACTACCCTTGCGCCTCTCGCCTTGACCTTAAGTAAAAATGCCTTAACCGCGTCCATAGATATACCCGACGGCACTCTACCCGTAAAGGTAACGAGATCGCCCGTCTCAAGTATCGGAAGCAATTTATCCTCAAACGCCCTCAGAAGCGATTCATCGGTATCAAATCCCGTAAAGCTCAAGCGCGTCTCGGGAGCACCCTTGGTATGCACGGTAATATTTTCACGTATTCTTCCCTTGACCTCGATTGTATCATAGGTCATCGAGTATTTATTAAGCTCTCGGCAGAAATCTGCGCCGTTATCGTCGCCCACCGCCAGAAGAGCAAGATTATCCACGCCGTTCATTGAAAGAGCACGTGAGATATTAACGCCCTTGCCGCCTGCCTCTCGCTCTGTTATCGTGGCAAGATTTTCATGGCATGCCTCGAAATGCTCTGCCGAGCAGTGAACGTCAAACGCAGGGTTAAGTGTCAGTGTTATTATCTTCATTATTTCCACCCGAAAATTATATTCTCGGAGCGTTTGCAAGCAGATATGCCTCTGCCTCTGCGCACCAAAGACCGCCGTTGTGCTTTACTATTTCAGCAAGCTTTGCATAAAGCTCGTTATCCTTACCCAACTCCTCAAGATCGTCAATAGCGATAAGAGGAAGATCAAGCTCGTTATAGCATACCTTCTTGGCACCGGTAGGCTTCTCCATAGCGTAAAGCGTATCGATAACGGCATTAAGACCGAGAATGTGAGAAACGATAGCACCGGGGTTGATCCTCTGCTCCTCAATAAGGTGAATAGTTTCGATCGTATCCTCGGGAATACTTCCCGCAGTTCCTACAACGTGTATTCCGTCATAGTGAACACGGTAGAGATTGAGAGAGCCCTGCATATCATGAACGGGAGGACCTGCAAAGAAATTGACGCATCCGTCCTCACGGCAGATCCTTTCAGCCATATTGAAAAGTGCGGGAACGGGAACCATTACGAATACGTCGTCAAAGCCACCGTCAGAGATCTTCAGCAGCTCGCCTGCAACGTCCTCCATCTCCGAGGTATTTACATAACGAAGATCGCAGCCGTGCTTTGCCGCCTCTGCCGGAGAGCTCTTTGCCTCCGCATAGGCAAGTCTGTCGGCACTGAGGTCTGTAACCACTACCTGACCTACGCCTGCATAACCGGTTGCAAGCTCAACTGCCGCAATGCCCATGGGACCTGCGCCGCCGAGAATAGCGATCCTACCGCCCTCCCTTGCCCCGTCGGTACGAACGTAATTTGTATAATCTGTATGATAGAAGCCCTTGTATCCGCGCAGAACGCATCCAACGGATTCAACGAGAGAGCCCTTGAAATAGCAATCCGCCTCAAACGGAACAAGGCATCCACGCTCGATAACTATATTAGGAACTACGGCATATATGGTATTACCGCCAACGTACTGATATGAATATCCGGGGTCATATCCGCTCTCAAGCTTAAGCGCAGGCTGAATGACCGCCTTCTGTCCGACCGTCCATTCGTTCTTAAGCTCCTCGCCTACCTCTACTATCTCACCGCATAGCTCGTGACCTATTATTGCAGGCTTTTCCGCAATCGTGGGAGGAACACGCTTATGCGCGGTACCCTGCTTTACCGCCTTGTACGTCGAAGCACAAATAGAGTCGGTTACAACTCTCATCAGCACCTCGTTCTTCTCGATTTTGGGAAGCTCAAACTCTTCAAGCCTGAGATCCATAGCTCCGTAAAGTCTTACAGCCTTTGTTTTCATAGCCATATCTCCTTTTATTAAATTATAAATTTATTACATTAAATCACAAAACCAGTAAAATGTCAATAGCTCCGCAAACTTTCGCCGCAAATATTGAATTTATCGTAAACATTTTGGAAATAAAGACTGACAAATTGCAAGCCGCCTTGACAAAAGTCAAATTTCATTATATAATATATACAATGTATGTAATGTATAATGGTGAATTATCGGAGGTAAAAATATGAATAGCCGTTTATACGGAAAATTTGTAAGATTGATATGCCTTCTTTGTGCAGTCGCGCTTCTCCCTGCTTTTACATCCTGCAACCACACGGATCGGGAGAATGAGACCACAGGAGAGGTATACTATACAATATCCTTCAACACAAATGGAGGTTCTGCCGTTGAAAGCATTAAGGTGCTTGAAAATCAATACGCAACACGTCCCGATGACCCCACACTTGATAACTACGTCTTTCGCCGTTGGGAGCTTGACGGTCGCGAGTGGCATTTTGACAGCAAAAAGGTAACGGGAAATATGACTCTTAATGCTCTTTGGGTATCGGCTATCGAGCTTTTTTCACTTGAACCCAACGAAAATAACAAGGGTATGCTGATAACCGGCTTCAAAAAGCAAGCCAGCTTTTCAACGCTCAGAATACCGTCGGTAATCAACGGTAAAAAAATAGTAGGAATATCCGACGAGGCGTTGAAGGACATTCACACCGATCACGCAAAAACGATAATTGTTCCCGATACCGTAACGCATATAGGTGATCGTGCATTTGAAAACGCGAGCGAGGTAAGCATTATATTCGAGGGTGCGGTTACATACATAGGAGAGGAAGCATTTGAAGCCTGTGAACAGCTCACCGAAATAAAGCTTGGCGAAGGCATTGAAAAAATTCCGTTTATGGCTTTTTCAAAGTGCTCGGGGCTTAAAACAGTCAATATCCCTGAGGGTGTCAGCGTCATTGAAGAAAACGCCTTTGAGGATTGCAGTGCGATGAAAACAGTCGTTCTTCCCTCTACATTAACATCGGTTCAGGATAGCGGTTTTCTTGGCTGCTCGTCTCTCGTATCAATATTCTTTGCGGGAACAGAGGAGCAATTCGACGCTATAGAAATTGCCGACAGCAATGATGCTTTGCTTGATGCCAACGTTTATTTTTATTCAGAGAACAAGCCGGACGGCGACGGTATGTATTGGCACTACGAAAAAGGAAATCCTATTATTTGGTAAACGGTTAGGAGATTTATTTTGAAAAACGATAAAAATAAGAAAAGCAATACGACCGACCCTGCAATGCAGGATCGTATATCCTGCGCAAAGAGAACATCTATAGGCGGTCAGGCACTTATCGAGGGCATTATGATGCGAGGTCCGAAGATGTCCGCAATGGCGGTGCGCAATCCCGAGGGCGAGATAGTTTTGGAAAAGAGTGAAATCAACGTCTCCAAACGCCCTAAGATATTCAAGCTTCCCATAATACGCGGAGCATTTAATTTCGTTGATTCCATGCGCATAGGCTACAAATGCCTTATGCGCTCGGCAGAGATCTCGGGGCTTGACGAGATAGATGAAGAGCTCGCTCGTGAAAAAGAAGCTAAGAAGCAGGCAAAAAAAGCCAAGAAAAGCGGACTTGACGCAGCAAGCACGAAAACTACAGTAAATATCACTGACGACAAGCCGACAGAGACACAAGAGCAGGTACAGTCAGAGCCGGAGGATAGCCCCGTTAAAATGAAATCGGCAGGATCCGAAAGTATTGTTACCGATGATACGAGCAAAAAAGAAAAGAAAGAAAGCTCGGCGTTAGTATCTGTAGTTATGATTATAGCCTCGGTTCTCGGAGTAGTGCTTGCCATCGCTCTGTTTATTATGCTTCCAACGTTTATATATGATTGGGTAACAGATCTTCTCCCGTTTATGATAACCGACAATCTCGCAATAGATTCTCTTATCAAATCATTCTTTGAGGGAATACTCAAGATCGCAGTGCTGGTTGGATATATGGCACTCGTAACGCTTATGAAGGATATTCGCCGCACGTTCCAATATCACGGTGCAGAGCACAAGACGATCTTCTGCTATGAAAACGGTCTTGATCTTACGGTCGAAAATGTCAGACTCCAAAGACGTTTCCACCCCAGATGCGGCACATCATTCCTTGTACTGATGCTTCTGGTTGGTATGTTCGTTTCATTTTTTATCGACCCGATATTCTATCTTACCATAGGACAGCTTCCTCACGTAGCTGTACGCGCACTCATTAAGCTTTTGCTTCTCCCTATCACAATGGGCATCGGATATGAGCTTATAAAATTCGCAGGCAGACACGAGAATACCTTTACTCGAATTATATCCGCTCCCGGTCTCTGGCTTCAGAGAGTTACCGTACTTGAGCCTACCGACGATATGATCGAATGTGCTATTGCGGCATTTGTTGAGGTCATACCGGACGATCAAAGCGATAAGTATTAAAGAACAATGCCATTAACTTAAGCGTTAATGGCATTGTTGTTCCAACGTTCATAATAAAAAAGATATTGCTGCGCGATACCGGCATACTCGCCGAAGGTGCGCCACGAAAGAGTATCTCCGAGCTCGGCAAAATATTTTTCGGCAACACGCTTCATCCACACGTCGACAGGAAAGGCGTTGTACTTTTCAAATCCAAAAAGCAGAGCGCAGGACGCGACTTTGCATCCTATTCCCTTCACACGGCAAAGCTGATCGATTGCTCTGTCAATGTCCTGCTCGGCACGTATAGCCTCAATAGAAAGGCTTCCGTCCAACATTCGGCAGACAGCATCGTATATGTATTTTGCACGAAATCCCGTTTTAAGATCACTAAGACCGTCAATGCCGAGCTCAAAAATGGCTTCGGCGCTCGGGAAAGCGCAGAGTGAGGAGATGCCCGATGCGTGCTTTTTTGCCTCGTTGCAAAGTTCTATCGGCTCGCCGCAACGCAGGGAGAGTGCCTCAATGATCTTTTTTATGCGCGGAATATTATTGTTCTGCGAAATTATAAATGAGATGATACACTCAAACGGATCCTGCGACAGTATTCGTATTCCGCGACCGTAGTCCACGGCAGAGATAAGTGCGGGATTGTCGCAATTTGACAAAATATCTTTCGCAACCGACGCATAATCCCTATCAAGATCAAGGTATCTGCGCCATATGCGCTCAAAATCCGACATATCGCTCCCGTATATAAAAACGCTGTCGCCGTCCTGCGCAAAGGATACAAAGCGTCCGTGCGCAACACCCGAAAATTCCTTTTCGTGCTCGGTGCATGCCACCGCGTCGAAGCGAAAGCATTGACCGCAATCAAATATTTTACCTATATCAAAATCTGTAACTCCGTCAATCCGAACGCACGGATAGTTACCCACAAAATTCTCGCTTATCCTCATAATTATTCCTCCACATCGCTGTTCCACACCATTTTACCACAAAATCAAAGCTTTTTCAAGTAAAAAATACACGGAGAACAAAAATGGATAATATTTATACTATACCCGTCAACGAAGCGTTTGAGACCTCCGCCGCCAACAAATCATGGGGATGTCCCTTCTGCGCCCTGTATAACAGGCTTGAGGACGATCAGCTTGACCTGATACTCGGAGCCTCGATGATGGAGCCCGACGTGCGTATACAGACTAACAGGGAGGGCTTTTGCCGTACACACTACGATATGATGTTCACGCGCAAGAACCGCTTGGGAATGGCACTTACGCTTGAAAGCCATCTTTCGGAGCTTTGCGACGACATCAAGGACAGCGCATTTTCAAAGCCCGGAGATCGCGCAATAAAGCGCATCGGCGCTTTGGAGAGCGGATGCTATGTCTGTCGCCGTATTGAGTTTAATTTTGCGCATATGATAGAAACGGCGGTAATTTTGTGGGAGACCGACGAGGACTTCAGCCCGAAGCTCAGGGCACAGCCGTATTTCTGCCTTCCGCACTACAGAAGATTTCTCGAATATGCCTCGCACCGTCTCGGCAAAAAGCAATTTGCGGAATTTGAAAAGGAGACCTCGGCAATCGTAGACGCTTACGCAAAAAAGCTTAACGAGGATATAAGCTGGTTCTGTAAGAAATTCGATTACAGATATGATGAAGAGCCGTGGTACGATTCAAAGGACGCGGTCGAGCGCTCAATGAAATTCCTGCGATCCGACCTGCACAATCCGCCGCAAAAGAAAAAGAGCCTTAACAATGACCGATAAAACACAAAGGACGTAAACGAAATGATAGACCTTCTTGATCTTCAAAAGCACTTTATACTTACACATCTTCACGATGGCGACGTTGCCGTCGATTTCACCATGGGGAACGGACACGACACCGAATTTCTTTCAAAAACCGTCGGAGAGAGCGGTCACGTTTTCGCATTCGACGTTCAGGAGCAAGCTCTTGCCTCGACGTCGGAGCACCTGAAAAGTGTCGGATGTCCCGAAAACTATACCCTGATACTTGACTCACACCACAACGTAAAAAAATACGTTACCTCACCGATCAAGGCGGGAATGTTCAATCTTGGATACCTGCCGGGAAGCGACAAGACCGTGACCACTATGCGAGAAACAACTCTCCCTGCGATAGAAGCCGCTATAGACCTTATGGACAGAGACGCTATCATTCTTGTTGCGGTCTATCCCGGACACGCAGAGGGAGATGCAGAAGGTAAGATGATATGCGAATATCTATCCTCGCTTTCTCGCTATAAGATATGCGCCACGAGAATAAATATTCTCAATTCCCCGACCTCGCCCTTCTTTATCATAATCGAGAACAAACCGTAAACGCTTTAAAAGGAGTCGCTATGAGCGAAAAAAAGAAATGTCCCAAAAGCAATGTCGATGAACGCGATGCACAGCTCCTATCCGACGACGAGTTAAAAATGCTTGCAGCAAGCCGCGGAGGGATAGACAGGAGCACACTTCCGCACTACGATAACTCTGATATTGCAATAGCCAAAAGATATGCAAAGAAAAATAAAACGACAGTAATATTCGTTGCCATTACCATTATTCTTGTTCTGGCAGTGATTGCCGTTCTTTCTGTATTTCTCTATCAAAAGCTGGCTGAAGCACCCTCCAAGGACGATTACGTGCTGACGCTGGGCGACGAGGAATACGTCATAAAATACAAAAGTGCTATGAAGGACGACATCCTGTATCTTGACATAATGCAGATCGCGCGATATGCCGATCTGGTAGTAAGCGGAAGCACTCGGTCGATCAAGATCACCTGCGAGGACGGAACCTACGTGCGATTTGAGAACGGCAAGAATATTGCTACTGTAAACGGAGACAGCGTAAAGCTCGGCGGTACAGCGTACATAAGCACGCTTGATGCCGAAAGCAATGAAAAAATCGAATGTCTTATTCCGTTCACCTTTATTGAAAAGCTCTTTTCATATCAGGTCGAAGCGGGTACGTCAAGTCTTTACGTTTCGCTAAGAAAAAACAATAATATACTTATACGCAGAAGAATATACAAGGAAAGCGAGCTGCCTTTGCCGATAAGCTTCAGTGCCGATTGCTTTGACCTTGTAATAAACTGAATTTTATACGGCGTGCCGTTTCTGTCACAAAGCGGCACGCCGTATATTTTTGCTTTATTTGGATAATAATATCTCTGTGTCGGCAACCTCGGGTTGCGAAAAAATCAAGGTTTAGTTGATTGAATATTTATCGCTCGGCGGATATAATATTTATACTAAAATCATTCGGAGGATATTATTATGTGCGGAATAGTTGGATATACGGGTAAAAAGAATTGCCTGCCCATACTTATTGAAGGCCTGCGCCTGCTTGAATACAGAGGATACGATTCGGCGGGAATATCGCTCGCCTATCCGGGACGGATAAGTACGGTAAAAACGCGCGGAAAGC
>CAZSSE010000005.1:0-18726 GCA_964609165.1 uncultured Lachnospiraceae bacterium | reverse complement strand
GGTTGCTATTTCTCTTTTTATTTGTCACCTATCAATTGTATCATAACATTAAGCACATATTTTTAAAAATTTCCACGCCTTACACATTTACACTTTTAAAAAAACGGTCTTGCAAAACAAAGCAGAAAATAGTATAATATATACAGTACTTATTATGGAGGTCTGATATGCGATATACTACCGTGCTTTTTGACGCAGACGGCACTCTTTTCGATTTTTCACGAAGCGAGAACGAAGCGATACGGCAGACTATGCGCCTTGCAGGAATCGAGCCCGACGACGCAAGTGTTGCCGCTTACAGCAGAATAAACGACAGCCTCTGGAAAATGCTTGAGCGTAAGGAGATAGAAAAAAGCGTTTTACTATACCGCCGATTTGAGCTTTTCTGTGAGCACTGCGGGTACGCTGCCGACGCCCGTAAAATGGCAACCGATTATATGGAGCTTCTCTCGCAAAAAGGATACCTGCTTGAGGGCACGCGCGAGCTTCTTCTCTCGCTTCACGGGAAGGTAAAAATGTATATCATTACAAACGGCGTCGATTTTATACAAAGACGCCGATATTCACGCTCGGGAATATCCGAGCTATTCGACGGCATATTTATATCCGGGGAGCTCGGATCTGAAAAGCCCGATCCCAAATATTTTGAGTACGTCGAGCAAAGCATAGGTAAATTATCAAGGGAGCAAACTATAGTTATCGGCGACTCCTTGACATCTGATATAAAGGGCGCAAATAATTACGGACTTGACTCCTGCTGGTACAATCCAAAGGCAAAGCCCTGCTCTGACGTCGCGAACCCCACCTACACCGCACTGTCATTTGACGACATATACTCGGTGATCGAAAAAGGAGATATATATGAGCTTCAAGATACCTTTGGAACTGCTTGATCTGTTAAGATCGAAGGGTATAGGCTTTTTGACAGATCACGACGTCAGCTCGCGCAGCTCGTTTCGCGTGAACGGGCTGGTCGCACTCGCAATCTTTCCGAAAGGCCGTAATCAGCTTGTAGAATCGGTAAAAGCACTTGACAGCTTCGGGATACGCTTTGAGATACTCGGAAACGCTTCAAACCTACTTTTTGCATTCGAGGTCTATCAGGGTGCCTTTATATTTACCGACAAAATTTCAAGCGTATTTACCGACGGGAACAAAATAATTGCCGATGCAGGTGTACCACTTACGCATCTTGCCAATGTTGCCGCTGCAAGCTCGCTCAGCGGTCTTGAATTTGCATTCGGCATTCCAGCCCTCGTTGGCGGAGCCGTATATATGAACGCAGGCGCGTATGGCGGACAGATGTCGGACGCAATAGAATATACGGTTGCTTACGACCGCGAAAAGGATCTGATATACCGAATATATGACGGCGGATTTTCTTACAGAAAAAGCTGCTATATGAGCAGACCGCTCGTCTGCCTCGGCGCGGCATTTATGCTCGTTTGCGGTAACGAGACCGAGATCAAGGCTAAAATGGTACAAAATATGGCTATGAGACGCGACAAGCAGCCGCTTGAGTATCCGAGCGCGGGGAGCTATTTCAAGCGTCCCGAAGGATATTTTGCGGGCAAGCTGATCGAAGACTGCGGACTTAAGGGCTTTCGCGTCGGTGACGCCAAGGTATCAGAAAAGCACGCAGGCTTTATTATCAACGTCGGCAATGCCACCTTTGGTGATATTTTAGAGCTTGAGGAAAAAATAAAGGAAAGGGTCAGGCAAGAATTCGGCGTCACTCTTGAGCGTGAGGTTCGGGTTATAGCCGACTGAGCATATGTCTTTTACACTCGAAGTTATAGATGAGCTTCTGGCGTCAGAAACCGCCAAGACCTGCTGCAAAAAAGCTCTGCTTTTCGGGCTTTTCTGCTCTGCTACACTTGATAGCATGCAAAAAAATAAAATTCGTGCAGAGTTCAAAAGCGAAGGAATAGCCACGCTTGCTCAAAGCATTTTACTAAAGCAGTTCTCCGCGCAAGCAGAGATAACCCCTACCGTGCGCGCCGGCAGACGCCTATTTGCTTTGTCAGCCTCATCAAGAGCAATAGCAAGCTTTATTTCATCGCTTGACGATGAAGATAATACCCGTACTCTGCGTGAGCTTGTCTCCTACCGCTGCCCTGAATGTGCCGGCAGCTTTATGCGCGGAGTATTTATTGCCGTAGGAAGCATAAACGATCCGCAAAAGAGCTATCATCTTGAGCTATCCTTCAATTCCGCTCACCGTGCGCAGATAATAGCCGAAGCACTTGACGCTATCGTTCCCTCTCCCAAGACCATCACGCGCGGTAACAGGGTGGGAATTTACTATAAGAGCAACGAAGCGATATTCGATCTGCTTAACTATATCGGCGGAGGTCAATCCCGATTTCTGCTGACGAATACCTTTATCGAGCGCGATATTAGAAACACCGAAAATCGAGCAACCAACTGCGTTGCAAGCAATATTTCAAAATCCGTCGGAGCGTCTATGAAGCAGATAGAGGCGATACGCTCGCTTGTCGAGTCCGGCAGAATACTTTCTCTGCCCGAGGAGCTTCGCTACACCGCAGAGCTAAGGCTTGAAAATCCCTCTGCTTCTCTGTTCGAGCTCTCGCACCTCCACGAGCCGCCAATCTCAAAATCGGGGCTTAACAGCCGGCTTACAAGATTGCTCAGGGAAGCAGAAGAAGCAAAAAAGGCCAAAAGTTAAGACAACGTACTCTTAAGGACACCTTAAAATCACAGATACCCATTACAAAATCGGCAGAAAGAAAAGTCTTTCTGCCGATTTTGTGTTATACTGAATACAGTAAAAAGTGAGAGGCAAAAATATGTCACTTGATTATAACGATAAAAATATTACGCTTGCCAAAAATTTGCGCAAAAATGCAACCCCGCAAGGAAATCACTTATGGTACGGCTTTTTGTCAAAATACAGGGTAAAATTTCAACGTCAAAAGGCAATCGACAATTTTATTGCAGATTTCTATTACCACAAAGCAAAATTGATTATCGAAATTGACGGCGCACAGCATTATACCGAACAAAACAAGCAAAAAGACCGCTTCCGAACGGAAGTCCTTGAAGGATATGACTTGAAAGTAATTCATTTTACAAACCGACAGATCAATACAAATTTTGGGTGTGCGAATATATAGATGCCGTAGTAAAAGACTCCCTCCGAGATAGAGGTAGCTAACGAGGTAGTCTTAAGTGATGACGCAGTCGTTATAATAGCCTCCCTCCCGTAGGGAGCCTTAATTACAACCTGACAAAGTAGTCTTAGTTGTAGTGTGACGTAGAGAGCCTTTTTATGTTACCTATAACTTATCAATTTCCCTGTCAAGTACTGAATTTGTCCCACAAATGCAAGAATACGGTACATCTCAAAAGAGATATACCGTATTCTTGTAAAGCTGCCCTTCAAGCTATCCTCCAACTCATTCCGCCTTTTTATTTTTGTTTAAAGAATAGCCAATACATACAATCAAACCAATTACAACAAAGACGAAAGGATCGATTGACGACGCGCACCCACCGCCCGTCGCATCCGTCGCGGTAGGCTCCTGCAATTCGGAATGTACCTCTGTGAGCTCCTCTGTTATTTCCTCGGTCGGCTTCGAATCGACAGCTATAGGCTCGTTTGTAAACGAGAACAAAAGTGTATCTATTATCGGTATGACACCGTTATCAAGCTCAAGAACAAATGTAATGCTATGCTCTCCATCCGAAAGACCGTATATATCGGCCCATATCTCACAATTTTCCCCACCGTCGGCGCTCTCGCCGACACATCCGTCTATCCACGAAATATTATCCTTATCCCCGTCAATATAATATCCGCAGCGGTCTACAGCGCTGTCAAAATCAAGGCGTGCGCTCAATACTATTCTTCCGATTTCTCGGATAAGCACCTCATCATCTGTAGAAATATCGCTTCCGTTAAGCGCGTATCCATAGATCTCTCCGCTAACAAATCCGCCGGTCTTATTAAATACGAGAAAAGATTTGGGCTCGGGCATTCCCACGCTCATCTGTATCACACGATCGGTCGAGCTGTTTACGATATATCCCTCGATTTCCTCTCCGCCAACGTCGTACACCGCGCGAAGCATACCGTCGATACCATCTTCTACTATCTCAACCACTTTTATCATAGTATACGCAGGGATCAGCGTATAGTCAGACTCCAATGACTCGTCGATATAAAGATGCTTCTCTGCCGTAGTCATATAAAATCCCACCGATGCGCTATTACCCGAATAGTCTATCTTCTCAACTGCGTCGTTCGTTTTATATGGAAGTGTGCCGTATCCGTCTATGCAGTTATAATCGAGTTCGTAATTTTTGAAGTAAACTGCACCGCCGTTCGCTACCATAGCAGTGCCGCCGCTCGTATTGCCCTCAACGGTATACACACGCTCTCCATCGCAGTAAACGACTATTCCGATATGCCCTATCTGCTTATCGGGCGACCAACGGAAGAATATAAGATCTCCCGATCGCGGAATATATTCTCCGCCGTTTGCCGCCGCACTTTGATAATATCCAGCAGCTATGAGATTATCCGCCCATTTTTGGCATCCGACCTCCCGCCAGATATAATCAGCGTATTCGGGGTCGTATTTTTCCGAGGCTTCATCAGCTACGTGATTTCTGCACCAATCGCTTATACTGCTTTGAGAAGTCACGCGCGATTGCAGCAGACAGTATGAAACGAAGGACGCACACCAATCGTACTTATCGCTTCCGTACCCGACGCCGAAATCTCCCATATTGTAGTTAAATTCGGTATAATTGTCACTGCCGCCTACGGTGCCGCTAAGATCTGCATCCGAATCACCTTCCATATATCCAAGCTGGGATAACGCCACCGCCAAAAGATCGGTAACATTATCGTCGGTTCGCGGCAATGATGTCATATACTCATAATATTTACTTGCTTTATACGTCTGAGATGCACTGTTTTTACCCTTGACATGGGTTATCTTGGGTTTCTCTTCACGTGCAGCTGCCGCAATATTCACACATAGTGCCAAAGTCACAGCCGCACAAAATACCGAAATAATTCTCAATATGTATTTTTTCATATTCACCGTTCCGTAATATTTTTACCGAATACTCTCGGTGTATGATAATTATACCATATCAAAGAAATTTTGTAAATACCCATAACGTTAAAAGCCGCAGGCAAAATGCCCGCGGCTTTTAGCTTATCTGTTATTTGTCATATTTTATCAGACGCTGTGGATACCGAGAGCTGCATCGGCATTATCAGCATCAAGTCCGTATTTTAAAGCCTTTCTGTGCTCGAAGAACTTAAGAGCCACCTGCTCAAAGAGAGCGTAGGAAAGAACGTCCTCCTCCTGCTCCATATAAGGCTTGATCTTCTCACGAAGAGCGTCAAGCTCGGGAGCGAGCTTATCTGCAGGACGGCAGTCTATTCTCGGAGTATCTCCGATTATCTTTTTAACGAACTCGGGATCGATCTCTACGGGTGTTTTACCGTACTGACCTTCAATAAGTCCCTTGAACTCTTTAGTTACCATCTTGTATCTCTCACCGCCGATTACGTTGAACACAGCCTGAGTACCAACGATCTGCGAAGAAGGCGTTACGAGCGGAGGATAACCTGCATCGGCTCTTACTCTCGGCACTTCCTCAAGAACCTCGGTAAGCTTATCGGATTTACCTGCCTGCTTAAGCTGAGAAACGAGGTTTGAGAGCATTCCTCCGGGAACCTGATATATAAGCGCGTTTACGTCCACCTTAAGCATCTTGGGATCAAGCAGACCGCTTGCAAGATACTTCTCACGGATAGGCGCGAAATACTTTGTGATCTCGTCGAGCTGCTCGAGCTTGATGCCGGTGTCATACTCTGTTCCCGCAAGAGTTGCTACAAGCGACTCCGTAGGAGGCTGAGAGGTACCGAGAGCCATAGGCGAGATAGCCGTATCAACAATATCAGCACCTGCCTCGATGGACTTTATAAGAGTCATAGAAGCAAGACCCGACGTATAGTGGGTGTGTACCTGAATAGGAAGCTTTACGGTTTCCTTGAGAGCCTTCACGAGATCGTATGCATCGTATGGCTTAAGAAGACCTGCCATATCCTTGATGCAGATTGAATCGGCTCCCATATCCTCAAGTCTCTTTGCATAGTCGGTGTAGTACTCGAGCGTATATACGGGACCTGTTGTGTAGCTGATAGCAGCCTGAACGTGTCCCTGCTCCTTCTTAGTCGCCTTGATAGCTGTCTCAAGGTTACGCGCATCGTTAAGAGCGTCGAAAATTCTGATAATATCGATACCGTTAGCTATCGACTTCTGTACAAAATACTCAACAACGTCATCCGAATAGTGTCTGTATCCGAGAATATTCTGACCTCTGAAGAGCATCTGAAGCTTTGTGTTCTTGACCTCTGCGCGGATCTTGCGAAGTCTCTCCCACGGATCCTCATTAAGAAAACGCAAGCATGAGTCAAAGGTCGCTCCGCCCCAAGCCTCAAGCGAGTGATAGCCCACCTTATCAAGAGATGCAAGGATAGGCAGCATCTCCTCTGTCGTCATTCTCGTAGCGACAAGCGACTGATGCGAGTCGCGAAGAACTGTTTCTGTTATTTTTACCTGTGCCATATTATTATACCTCCAATCAGATGTTGAAGTATGACAGGAAAACTCCTGCCGCTACCGCGGAGCCTATAACTCCTGCAACATTGGGACCCATTGCGTGCATAAGAAGGAAGTTAGACGGATCCTCTTTCTGTCCTTCCCTTTGAGCAACTCTTGCTGCCATAGGAACTGCCGAAACTCCGGCAGAACCGATAAGTGGGTTGATCTTTCCTCCGGATACCCAGTTCATAACCTTTGCCGTAAGCAGACCGCCAACCGTGGAAATACAGAAAGCAACAAGTCCGCAAGCAATTATGAGAAGCGTCTTCAGGCTAAGGAAATTAGCCGCACTCGCCGTTGCGCCAACCGAAATTCCAAGGAATATCGTAACAACGTTCATAAGTCCGTTCTGCGCTGTCTTTGAAAGTCTGTCGGTAACTCCGCATGCATTGAGGAGATTTCCGAACATAAGACAAGCAACAAGTCCAAGCGCATCGGGAAGGATAAGACCAACAACGGTAGTTACCAAAATCGGGAAGAGTATCTTCTCTGTCTTTGATACCTGACGAAGCGCGGTCATCTTTATCCGACGCTCCTTCTTTGTTGTAAGAAGCCTCATAAATGGAGGCTGGATCATAGGAATGAGCGCCATATAGCTATATGCCGCTATAGCTATTGCGCCGAGTATCTGCGGAGCAAGCGTCTTTGTTATAAGAATAGCGGTAGGACCGTCTGCGCCTCCGATAATACCGATAGACGCCGCCTCATTAGGCGTAAACATACCCGAAAGAAGAGCCGCCGAAAACGCAACAAAAACTCCAAGCTGTGCGCCTGCTCCTATAAGCAAGCTCTTGGGATTTGAGATAAGGGGGGAGAAATCTGTCATGGCACCTATGCCGATAAAGATTATGCACGGATATATACCGAGCTTTACTCCAAGATAAAGCATATCAAGGAATCCGCCGTTATGAAGAACCGACATATAGTCTACCTCGTTAAGCGTATCGAGTATAGATGTATACATCTCCTGAGTGTATCCGCTGTTGGCAAACTCGGTAAGCGTCTCCATGCTGATCTTACCGTACTTTTCGCCATATTCAAGAATATTTTCTATCGTGCCTGCCGGCAGAACAGAGGGGTCAAGAGTTTTATTTTCAAAAATTGCCTGCAATCCCTCAACTACGTTTTCCGGAGGAATAAACAGATTAAGATCAAACATCGGCGTTGAGCCTGCGGGAAAAGGAATATTGGTCAAAAGCATACCCACCGCAATAGGAAGCAAGAGCAAGGGCTCAAATTCCTTTTTTATGGCGAGATACATCAGTACAAACGACAGACACATCATCAGAACGGGCTGCCACCAATTTTCATTTCCGAAGAACTGCGCGATGCCTGTGGACTGTAAAAAGTTTAAAATACTGTCAAGCATTGTGCGTTTTCCCTTCCAATAAAAATTTTATTCCTTGAAGGGAAAATCAGTTAAGAGTTACGAGAACTGCGTCGGTCTCAACTGATGCGCCCTGAGTTACCTCAACGCTTGCAACAACACCGTCCTCGGGAGCACAGATATCGTTCTCCATCTTCATTGCCTCAAGAACGATAAGAACGTCGCCTCTCTTTACCGCTGCGCCGGGCTTGCAGTTAACCTTAACAATGGTTCCGGGCATAGGAGCTTTAACGCTTACCGAGCCTGTAGAGCCGCTTGCCTTGGGCGCAGCAGGTGCTGCCTTAGGTGCTGCGGGTGCGGCCTTGGGAGCTGCCGCAGGCGCGGGTGCCGCTGCGGAAGCGGGAGCTGCGGCAGGTGTGCAAGCAGCTGCGCCTACCTCTTCGACTTCAACAGTATAGGTAACACCGTTTACCGTAATATTGTAAGTTTTCATTTTTAATACCTTAACCTTTCAAAATTAAATAGTAATTTATTTGGAGTTCCATGCCTTTCCGCCGTTTGCTCGACGGAAGGATACTACTCTGAAGCCGCCGGGAACGACTTCGTTACCATTGCCTGCCTCATATGCGACGATAGCGGCAGTAAGAATCGCAATAAGCTCTATATCGTCGGTCTGTTCTTTGACCGCAACAGGCTCAGGCGCAGCGACAGGGGCAGCCTTCGCAGTGGGTTCTGCCTTTTTTTCCTTAGGCTCGGACTTAACGAATATCAGCTTGAAGACCGTAAGCACTACCCAAAGAACGATCAAAACCGCAAATACCATTCCCATTCCAACGATAATCATTTCTCCTGCAAGAGCCCATCTTTCGGGAGAAAACATTCCGCTATCTATTACGTCCTGATACTTATTGAGTGCTGTGAATAACATATTAGTCATAGTTGATCCTCCAATCAAAGAGGCATATTTGCGTGGCGACGTGCAGGTGTTCCCTCAGCCTTCGACGCAAGCATTGAAAGACCTGCGCAAATTCTTGCGCGAAGCTCCTCGGGAGCAACTACGTCGTCGATCTCGCCGCAATCGCAAGCCTCAGCCGCGGACGCGCACTTCTCTTTCCATTCCTTTTCAAGCTCATCACGGCTCTGCTCGCCGACCTTAGAGTTCCATACGAATGCAACCGATGCCTCGGGAGAAAGAACGCTTATGCAGGCGGTAGGAAGCGCAAGTGCAATATCTGCGCCTACCGACTTGGAGCCGAGAAGCGTAAATGCCGCGCCGTATGCCTTGCCTACAACCACGGTAATCTTTGCATTCTGCGAAGAGGTATAAGCGTAAGCAAGCTTTGCAAGCTCGGACGCATAAGCTGCGCCCTCAGCCTCAAGGCTTACGTCAAGTCCTTCGCTGTCAACGAGAGTTACTACAGGAAGAGCGAAGCTGTCACAAAATCCTACGAGCTTTGCAATAGCTCTTGCCGACTTAATATCAAGTATCCCCTTCTTTTCGGGATCAGATACCACAACGCCGGCGGTGACGCCGCCAAATGAGGCAAATCCGAGAACTGTATTCTCGGCATAATCCTCATACACACGTGTAAATGCGCCGTTATCTGCAAGAGCGGCAACAAGCTCGTTTGCCTTATAGCCTTCTGCGTCGAATGCAGTAGCTCTGTTCATATCGTCGCCACTATCCGAAAATGCGCCGCTTGCATTATTTTCGGGAAGAAGTGCTATAAGCTTTCTTACATACTCGTAAGCATCCGACTCGCTCTTTGCATTATAAGCTGAAATTCCGTTCTGCGAAGCAAAATCGGAGCTACCTGCTTCCTTGCCGATCACAAAAGGAGAATTAACGTAGAGCTTGGACACATCCTTGATCGTTACGGTAAAGTCGAACATGGAAGCAATGACCGCGGACAATCCGCCGCAAATTCCGTCAACGACAGCGATCTGGGGAATTATTCCCGATGCGTCAGAAACGCACTTCATAAATTTTCCGTAAGCGGCGAGAGCAGCGGCTCCGTCATAAACCACAGCACCTGCGCTGTCAAACACACCGATTACCGGCGCGCCGTTCTTAACTGCAAGCGCATACATATTTGCGATCTTCTTCGCATGTCTTTCACCGAATGCGCCCTTAGTTCTTCCACTGTCCTGAACGAATGCGAAGGCAAGCTCACCGCTCACCGCTCCGTAGCCGCAAAGAACACCTTCAAAATCAGCCTCGCTGCCTGCTCTCTTCGTATATGCGCCGAGCTCAACAAATGTGCCGGCATCGAAGATCGCTTCGAGCTTTGCCTTGGACTGACCGTACATTTTTTCGTCAATCTGTACCATAAAATGTGCCTCCGTTTTATCATTTGAGAGTATTTTGATCTGCGATTTTTCGATCTACCACACTACCCCAATTTTAATACAATTTTACCATATTGTGAACGTATTTGCAAGTAAGCAATCAAAATAATTTTGTTAATTTTATATGAACGTCAAAAAATTATCACAGCTTGTTATTTCCTTCATATTTTTCCATAAAAACAAATATACTTGTACAAACACGTATTAAAAAAGAGGTATATATATGAAAAAGAAATTTTCAAATATCAAGCCTACGGGAGGAAAAACAGACGTTTCCGGCGGTGCAAAAATAGCAATGGGTGTAGCATTCGGCATCGGAGTCGGTCTTTTATCTCTCTGCTTGCTTCTTATGATTTTTTCGGCTCTGTGTCTTATGAGCGACAACCCTCACGCAATGATCGCCCCACTCTCCTTTGCGGCAATATACACATCTGCCTTTATAGCGGGAATGTGCTGTGCAAAGCGAAACGGCTCATCATCTGTCCTGATATGCGGACTTTTGGAGGGCGTCTGCTTTTGTGCCCTGCTTTGGTTCATATTTTTTGCGGTCGGCCTATCGGGATCTGAGGACGAAAATCTGAAAAATGCCTTTATCTGGAGATTACTGACTATCCCGTCATCTGTTCTTGGAGCTATTTGTACGCTTAAGCGTCCATCTCCGAAAAGACGCAAAAAATATTAAGGTTCACACCGACGCGACGGAATATTTTAAAAACCTATTTCTTTTTATTCAAAGCAAAAAAACTCCATACCACTATGGAGATTTTTTGCTATCTTGATCGTTTTATTCAACAAATTTTATTTTATCAAAGAGACAGCACATTCTTCACTACCGTAAAAAATCTCTCGAATGATGCCTTGTTAAGCGCCTCGTCGGGCGAGTGAAGATCAAGCACCACAGGTCCGCAGGAGATCACGTCAAGACCGTCGATCTTCTCACTGATCACACCACATTCAAGCCCCGCATGTATAGTAAGTATTTCCGGCTTCTTACCGTAAAGCTCCTCATAGCACGCCGAATATTTCTCGCGTATCTCCGAGTGCTCGGCATATCTCCAGCCCGGATAGCGGCTTGTAACCGTGTGCGTCATAGAAAGCTGCCTTGCATAAGCGTCAAGCTGCTCGGTCGATGCATCAAGATGGGAATTCTGCGACGAGCGTGCGAAAAATACCATTTTTATTTCACTAAGATCTTGCGCCGTTTCTATAACGCCAATATTTCTCGAATATTCCACCAAGCCATCTATAAGGTGATTCATTTCAAATACACCGTTCTGTACGGTAGCAAGCAAGAAGAACAGTCTTTCACCACATTCCTTGTTCACACAGCTTACACAAGTCTTACCGCAAGCCGTAGCGGTAAGCGTAAAGCCGTCATCATCGTGGCAAAGCTCGGTACGTATAATATCTGCAAGGGATTTTGCCCTTGCCATAATGGCGTCTGGCGCATTGGTGGCTACTCTTGCGAAAGCCTCGCGCGGAATTGCATTATCCTTGCTTCCGCCGCCGATCTCAATTAAACGAATATCGAGTTCGTTTGAAAGAGCCAGCAAAATTCTGCCCATGAGCTTGTTCGCATTTGCTCTGCCGCGGTTAATATCCTCTCCCGAGTGTCCACCCGCAAGACCTCGGATCTCAAGCAAAACTACGCTGCTGTCAGATGCCACAGGCTCAAGCTCCGGGCAGAAGCTCATCACCGAACGCACACCGCCCGCGCATCCGGATATTATCTGCGACTCATCGGCACTATCCATATTTATCATTTTTTTGGCACTGACACGACTGAAATCAAAGCCGTTTACGCCCTCCATGCCAACCTCCTCGCTGACAGTGAAAAGACATTCGATAGCGGGATGCGAGGGTATATTGCCCTCCGCTCCGTCAAGAATATAAAGCATAGCGGCAACCGCAACTCCGTTGTCTGCGCCAAGCGTGGTTCCCTCCGCCCTTATCCATCCGTCCTTCTCGTAAAGCTTTATGCCTTCATTCAAAAAATCGTGTTCGACGTCCGAGTTCTTCTCGCACACCATATCGGTATGTCCCTGAAGCAATATAGCTCCCTCGTTTTCCCGTCCCGCAGTCGCCGCAAGCCTTATAAAAACGTTGTGCAGCTCATCGCGATAGCACTCAAGTCCGCGCTCGCGAGCAAACTCACAAAGATAATCTGCTATTTTTTCCTCGTGGTACGAGGGTCTGGGAATCTCCGAGATCCTCTCGAAATATTTCATCAAGCCGGGATATGCAAAATTATTACTTAACATAAATACCTCATATATTTTTAGGGCGTCTTACGACGCCCTTTATTTCAGTCCTCTGTATCTTGAGAGATCGATAGCTCCCTCGGGCATACCGTTCAGCATATTCAGTACCCTGCCCGTGCCGAGAGCAACGCATTTGGTAGGATCCTTTGCAAGTCTCGTTTTGATACCCGTGACGTCCTCGACAAGCCTGTCAAGTCCCTGTAGGAGGCTACCGCCTCCCGCAAGTATTATTCCGTTCTTAAGTATGTCTCCCACAAGCTCTGGAGGAGTACGCTCAATTACCGAGCAAATAGCATCAAGTATTGCCGATATAGGCTCCATCATTGCCTCAAGCATCTCCTTTGAGGAAATGGTTATGTTCTTCGGCAAGCCCTGTATCAAGCATCTTCCCTTAACCTCAAGCGTCATCGCTTCGCCGTGCTCGTATACCGCACCGATTTGTATTTTTATCTTTTCCGCAGTTCTCTCTCCGATAGCCACGTTAAACTTTCTGCGAACGTATCGCATTATAGCCTCGTCAAATTTATCACCCGCAACCTTGAGTGATTGCGAGACGACCACGCCGCCAAGTGATATTACAGCAACGTCGGTAGTACCTCCGCCAATATCGACTATCATATTTCCGACAGGGCTGTATATATCTACACCTGCGCCGAGTGCCGCCGCCACGGGCTCGTCGATAAGGTAGGTCTTTCGTGCGCCTGCCTGTGTACCCGCGTCTATTACGGCTCGCTCCTCAACCTCGGATATTCCCGTGGGAATACATATTACCACCTTTGGCTGAAAGACCGAATTTCCGCACGCACGGCGAATAAAATACTGTATCATCTTCTGCGTTACGTCGTAGCGGCTGATGACTCCCTCTCGCAAAGGACGAATGACCTCGATATGCGCAGGATTTCTGCCAAGCATAGCCTGAGCGGCACTACCGATCTTGGTTATGCAGTCCATCGTAGTATCGACCGCGACGACCGACGGCTCGTTAATAACTATTCCCTTGCCTTCAACGTACACAAGCACGGTAGCTGTTCCGAGATCTATACCGATATTCCTCGAAAACAACTGCTTAGACATAAAAGCCATAGCACCCTCCTTTCACAAGAGCCTTACACACATATATTATACAATGAAAATTTAAAAATTGCAATAGAAATATTTCATCTTTGGGAGCTAATTTCTTTTTTGATGTCGCTTGCCGTCGAAAAGCACAATATTCCCTTTGCACCCGCCTTGCGTAATAGCGTTACACATACCGACATACTCGCTCCCGTTGTAACTACATCATCGAAAAGCAATATATATTTTCCTCTGACGCGCTCATAGCAGTCACTGCGAAAAAGCATAAGCTTTTTTATGTTCCTCCGTCGCTCTGCGGCGTTAAGCTTTTTCTGCTCAATACCTCCGTATCTGCGTTTGATAACGGGAAAGTATTCTGCACCTATGCGCTTTGCCAATGCGCGACATACGTCCTCAGACTGATCGAAGCCATAACTGTGCACCGCTCTCCGTCCTCGCGGAACGTTGACAACCAAAAGATCATCGCAAGCAACACCGAGTATAGCTACCTCCTCATTAACAAGTCTTACAAGCTCACGCGCCACAAAATCAGACACACGCGCACTCTTGTTGTGCTTAAGGTAGTAAATCAGACGGTTTTGCACTTCATTTTCCTTTTTGGCACTGTAAAAAAACAGCTTTCTTAGCGTAAGAGCACCCGCCCTTGAGAGCTGCTTTGGCATACATGAGCATTCGCTCGCCGCTCCGTAACATTCGGGACAACTTTCGGTTTTAGCCATTTGCCAATTCAGGTTACACGACGAACAAAACGCCTCGTCAAAATCGTCAACAGACAGAACAGTACGGCAGCAAACGCATTTTCGGACTATAAAAATTCTTCTTGCATAATCCGATATTCGCATCATTCGCCTCCAAGCCGACGGCAAAGCCCTGTATAGCGCATAGATTGATGGTTATTTCCCACCATTTCAGCTATAATATCCTCGCGTCCGACAAGTATCACCATATTCTGCGCCCTCGTAACGGCGGTATATAAAAGATTTCTTGTATGAAGCATCAGAGGAGCCGTGCACATAGGCATTACAACTATCGGATACTCACTGCCCTGACTTTTATGCACTGTGACCGCATAGGCGTGCTCCAGATCCTCAAGCAATGAAAAATCGTATACCACACGCTTCTCGTCAAAGAGTATCGTCATCTCGTTTTCGGGAGCGTTGATATGCTCAATAATTCCTATATCGCCGTTGAAAATACCGCAACCCGCCTTTTCGTCGTACTCGCGCTTCCATTCAATGTCGTAATTGTTTCTGGTCTGCATCACACGATCTCCCTCGCGGAAAATTCGGTCGCGGAAGGTATGTTCACGTTTATGACCGCTCTTTGGATTAAGCGATTGCTGAAGCATTATATTAAGACTCTCTGTTCCCGCCTCGCCCTTGCGCGATGCGCATATCACCTGAATTCCGTTTTTAGCCATATCTCCATATGCGCGCGGCAAACGGTTCTTACACAGATCTGCAACAGTTACGGCTATATCGTGATCGCTTCTGCGCCGCAGATAGAAAAAGTCCCTATCCTTAGCCGAAAGCTCAGGCATTTGCCCGTTATTGATAGCGTGCGCGTTGGTAACTATAAGGCTCTCCTGCGCCTGACGGAATATTTCGGTAAGTCTGACCGTAGAAAATCGCTTACTGCCAACTATATCTCGCAATACGTTTCCGGCCCCCACCGACGGAAGCTGATCCGAGTCGCCTATTATAATAATTCTCGATCCCGGCTTTATAGCCTTCAGCAAAGCGCACATAAGCGCGCTGTCTATCATTGACGCCTCGTCGACAATAATGATCTGCTCATCAAGAAGCTCAAATTCATTTCGATTGAATACTGCTTTTCCCTCGGGGTCATAGCTCATTTCAAGCAACCGATGGATAGTCCTTGCCTCCATCGATGTTGCCTCCGACATTCGCTTTGCCGCACGACCGGTTGGCGCGGCAAGTGCTATTCCAAAGCCCATGCTGTCAAAAATATGAATAAGGGCACGCACTACAGTGGTCTTACCCGTTCCGGGGCCGCCCGTAAGGACGAGCACTCCGTAGCGAAGAGCATCCGAGATAGCCTGCTTTTGCAAGCGGGCATATTCAATACCCGATTTTGCCTCCTCACGCTCGATAAATCGGTCAACGTCCTGTATATCCACGCTGACGCACATCTTATCGAGCATAACGAGCTTCTCCGCAATATACTTTTCCTCATCGTAAGCCACACTCAAATATATCATTTGAGTCTCATCCTGCATCACGTACTTGAATCGTCCCATGCGGATAAGCTCAGATATTCCGCGATCTGCGTCATCTACGCTTACCTCGAGAAGCTCGGCACTTGCCGCCGCAAGCTTATCACGCGGCAGGCAAACGTGTCCGTTCTGCGCCGAATTTCGCATCAGAATATACGAAAGACCGCTCATTATACGATCAAAATTATCATTTTTAAGTCCGAGACTTCCCGCCAAGGCATCGGCTCTCTCAAATCCTATACCCTCAATCTCGTTGCAAAGTCTGTACGGATTTTTCTTGGCTATATCTACCGAAGAGCTACCCCATTTTTTGTATATTTTAACAGTTGTAGCCGTCCCAAAATAATCTCTGAAGAACATCATTGCCGAGCGTATCCCCGCCTGCTCCTTAAAGCTCTCGGAGGCGGCAATAGCCATTTTGACCGATATTCCCTTGATATTTGCAAGCCATTCGGGGTGATTTTCAATGACGTCAAAGGTATCCTCGCCGAACTCCTCGACTATCCTTACAGCTGTCTTTGGACCTATGCCCTTGATAGCCCTTGACGAAAGGTAGCGGAGCATAGACGCAGTATCGGCAGGCATAAGCCGTTCATACTGCTCTGCCGAAAACTGTCTGCCGTATTTGGGGCTATGCACCCATTTTCCATAGACGCAAAGCCTGTCGCCCTCGCAAAGCATAGGCATAACTCCGCAAACGGTGACTACCTCATCCTCTACAGACAGATCGCACACAGTATATCCGTTATCGTCGTTGCAAAACACTATCTGCTCGACCGAGCCATCAAGCTTTTGCATACCGTATATATCCTTTTGCGTACCCTCGCTCACTCTCGCTCCTCCCTCCGGTGCTTTATTCAAAAAAGCGTAATGCAAACGCCTTGGGCGCGGTCTGCATTACGCTGTTTTTAAAATCTGATTAAAGTGCCGCCTTGATCTTATCGGCAAGGTCCCGTCTTTCCCAAGGAAGATCAATGTCCTCTCTGCCGACGTGTCCGTATGCTGCGGTCTGACAGTATATCGGTCTGCGGAGATCGAAATACTTTATAATAGCCGCAGGGCGGAAATCAAAGCACTTGCTTACCGCAGCAGAGATCTCTGCTTCATCGACCTTGCCCGTTCCGAAGGTATCGACCATTACCGATACTGGCTTTGCCACGCCTATAGCGTATGCAAGCTGAACCTCGCACTTGTCTGCAAGTCCCGCCGCAACGATATTCTTTGCAACGTATCTTGCCGCATAGGATGCCGAGCGGTCAACCTTTGTGGGATCCTTACCCGAAAAAGCTCCGCCGCCGTGGCGTGAGTATCCGCCGTAGGTATCAACTATGATCTTTCGACCGGTAAGTCCGGTATCTCCGGCAGGTCCGCCAACAACAAATCTGCCCGTGGGATTTACGTATATCTTAGTATCGCTATCCATCAAGGATGCGGGAACTATCTCCTTGATAACGAGATTTATCATATCCTCGCGTATCTGCTCAAGCTCCACCTCTGCAGCGTGCTGGGTAGAAATTACCACAGTATCAACACGCACGGGCTTACCATCGTGATATTCAACCGTTACCTGAGTTTTTCCGTCGGGGCGCAGGTAATCAAGCGTACCGCTCTTGCGCACCTCGGTAAGTCTCTTTGCGAGCTTATGTGCAAGTGAGATCGGCAACGGCATAAGCTCATCGGTCTCGTTGCAGGCATATCCAAACATAAGTCCCTGATCTCCCGCGCCGATGTCAAGCCCGTCAGCCTCACCGCTCTTCGCTTCAAGCGACTTATCAACGCCCATAGCTATATCGGGCGACTGCTCGTGTATTGAGCTAAGTACTGCGCAGCTATCGCAGTCAAAGCCATATTTTGCTCTGGTATAACCAATCTCACGTACCGTATCTCTGACGATTTTCTGGAAATCGATAGACGCCTTTGTGGTTATCTCGCCCATTACCGTAACAAGTCCCGTAGTGCAAAAGGTCTCACAAGCTACGCGAGACATAGGATCCTGCTCAAGAAGAGCATCAAGTATAGCATCAGAAATTTTATCCGATATTTTATCGGGATGTCCTTCTGTTACAGATTCGGATGTAAAAAGCATTTTTTTCATTTTCTTTCCCTTTCATCAAAAAATCTCCGAGATACCCGGAGATTTTCGTTTTCTCATCTTCCGGAATTAGCACCTTACGTCATTGCAGGTTGCCGTGGTTTCACCGAGCCTGTCTCTCCACCACTCTTGATAAGATAAAATATTTCACTATCCTTAGTATTATATCATATACTCGCGCTTTTTTCAACATATTTTTCGATATATTTTTAAAAAGCGCAATATTTTTTCAAAATCAGTTAAAGGCTATCCTTCCGCCGAGGACAAAAAATATTATGCAAAGTGCCATGATTGCAATAAATCCTCCAATAACCCACACAAGAACCGAGCGCGCGCGTCTGCTTCTTCTATCCTCGCCATTAAGCCCAACAGCGTCTCGTTTACCGAATCCACTTCTTTTAAGCACGTTCGACACCGGCTTATAAAGGCAAAGCGTAAGCGCTGCGTTCAGCACCGCCTTGATTGCATTGAATGGAAGCAGAAGCGTGGGTATCATTGCAACTATATCCTGCTGAGTAATTCCGGCATGCGCCATATAATAGGGTGTGATAAAAAGATTTGCCACCATCATCACCGCCACCATGGAAAGACACGCCGAGCAAAGAGCTATAACCGCGCCGGAAAGCGTCTTCTTGAATTTGTAAATTACACTCGCCACGATTACAAACGCTCCGCTGCTGAGAATATTCATTATCAAGCCATACGGTCCCGTCTCGCTCGTCGGATACTCAAGC
>CAZSSE010000004.1:0-20761 GCA_964609165.1 uncultured Lachnospiraceae bacterium | reverse complement strand
GAAGATTGCTTGCAAAAACCGCGCGCTCGTCTCCCTCATAAGTGATGCGACCGTCCATAGTCTCTATTCTTTTGTATCCCAATGCATCGATCTCCTCACCGAGAAGCTTTTCGAGTCCAAACAGGCATGTTGCTACAAGTTCAAGTTTCATATATTCCGCACTTTCAAGTTCAATAATTTACGTGATGATTATACCACAGCTCAAGGAAAATATCAATACAAATCATCAACATTTCAAAATCAGAGGCTCAACGCTGTAATTCCGTGACCATTCTTTTCTTAAGAGCCTATATTATCATTTTATCAAATATCGTATTTTGCAAGTATCTGCGCAGGAGTCTTTCTGAGCAATGCACGTATCGGTATCTGTCCGCAGATCGCAGTAATACCGAATATCAACCCAAGCGTAAGCAAGGCTAACCACCAAGGATAATATACTATTGCCAATGTCTCAAATACACGCATCATCAGGCTTGAAAGCAAATATCCCACAAACACGGTAAGCACAAACAGAACCATACTCTCTATAAAATATCTATAGCAAAGATTTCTTTTGCTTACGCCGATAGCGCGACTTATGCCGACCTCCTTTATATCTCCGAGCAAAGCAGAGCGCATTATAAAATAAACGCACATTGCCAATATTGCCGTAACGACAATCAGCGAAATACCATTGCTCGCAAATAATTCATAATTGGAGCGTCGCAGCTCTTGCTTGGCATCCTCCGGAGCTATTACGGCAGAAACGCCGTATTTTCCCTTGAGCTCTGCTGCTAAGCTATCTGCGTCATTAGAGTAAAATACAAATCTTGCGCCCTTATATATATTTGCCGAAATGCCATTTGAAGCCCCCTGCGAATACGCAGTCGAAATATGCTCCATATCCTTGTAATTCATAATTACCATAGGTTGAAGCTGATACAGCGACATTTTGTATTCATCTTTCATATCATTAACGAAAAACTTATACTCACTTAATATTCTATTGTATTCCTTTTGTGTCGTAAAGGAATCCACTTCATAGCCGTAATTCGGTTTAATCCAAGTATTAATCCAAGCATCAAAGCTTTCACAGCCGTACTGCCATAGCAGATATGCTTCTATATCCGAGGTAAGATCGGTTCCGTATACCTTTATAGAATACTCAGAAAGCTTCTCGTCTGTCACCTCCGTCTCAATTTTTTGAGCTATATCATAGGTCTTTCCGCCTATTATCAACTTTTTCTCGCCCGCATTCTCCACAAGATCGCTCACGTATACGCTTTCCTCCTCAAGCTCCGGAAGATCAAGTCCCGAATGCTCAAGATCGGAAATATAGTTGGATCTTACACCGTACAGATCGGCGATCGTTATTTGGAGATAGGTATATTCGTCAAAGAACATCTCCTCATCCTCTCCCTCGACGATACCTACCACCCTGTAGGTCGTTGGCGTGCTGTTGTATTCGGAATCAATATCAATAATACTGTAACCATACAAATAATTATTATATCCCTTGCTTACAACTGAATACAGCAGATCTCTGTAGTCTGACAGCGTAGATACGTCCGCCGCTTTTATTAAGCTGTCGGCAAGCTCTTGTGTAATAACCACATCGCGCTCGCTCTCTATGCTTGATGTTCCCTCTATCAGCTCTCTGCCCTCAAGCATCCGCTTTGGGAGCGTGTGAATATTGGAATTGTATACCCCTGTGTTATATGCATACTGCGAAGTTTCAAAGTTACCCACCGAAAATGTCATAGATGTATGCGTATTTGGTGAGGATACCGTATATCTGCCTGACACCGTATAAAGCTCGGCAGCACCGTCCGCCACGATCTGACGTGCCTCACCTTCACTCATATGATCCGCACTGACCGCAACGGTGTGCGAATTATACTCATGCTCTACCTCCATATAGTTGTATATGGCACTGCCAAATATAGCAACAAAAAATACGATTATTGCCGAAAAGCAAAACATTCCTAAAATAAGCAGCTTTTTTCTTTTTCTCTTCCTTGCAAAATTCACCCTGTATCCGCTCTTTACAGCATCGATAAATCCGTACATCCGTCCGGCTTTTCCTTCGGGCTCCAATGGAGCACTAAGCTCCTTGGGTAATGTCTTAGGTGCTTCTTTTTTCTTTTCGACGTATTTTCCCTCGTGAACTACAAGCTCAGATGAGTTATCTGCAAGCTTAAGCTTTACGCCCTCGTCGGCAGATATATAAAGTGCTCCGCCCGCAGAAATAACCCGGATACGTGCAGGCTTGTTTCCGTGCTCACCGTAATACTCAAATGAGATCTCGCCGTCAGAAAGCTCCTCTCTATTCATATCCCCAAGATATACCTCGTTGGTCTTTTTACCCGTGTATCCATCGGTAACATAATTTTCGCGTTCCTCAGAAACTCTGCCGTCAGATATACCTATTACCTTATCGCAGTAGTTGTCGACGAGATGCGCCTCGTGTGTAACAAGGAGAACAAGTCGCTCGCGCGAGATTGCCTTCAAGAGATCCATCACCATTACGGTATTTTGCTCGTCAAGGTTGCCCGTTGGCTCATCGGCAAGAATAAGCGGCGGATTTTTTACTATGGCTCTTGCAATAGCCACTCTCTGCTGCTGTCCTCCTGACAGCGCGTTGGGCATTCTTTTGCGGAATTTTGCCATATCCACGCACTCAAGCGCGGCAAGCACTCTCTTTTCTATTTCCTGCTCATCCGTAACGCCGCACAGACGCAATGATGCCGCAACGTTATCAAAGACATTCATTCTCTCGGAAAGATTGTAATTTTGGAAAATATATCCTATATTAAGATTGCGCGCTGTATCGGCATCCGGGTAGATTCGCTTTCCGTCGATCAACACCTCGCCCGAGCTTGCGGTATCAAGCCCGCCTATCATATTGAGCAGAGTAGTTTTACCGCACCCGGATTTGCCGAAGAATGCGATCATTCCGCTATTTGGAAGCGTCATATCGATATTATCTACTGCATGTACCTGATTTTGTCTGCCCTTATTATAATATTTATCAAGCCTTGAAAGTCTGATCACTCCTTGCCACCTCCCCTCAAAGTCTTACGAACGCTGTCCTTGAACATCTTTTTATTGTATTTTGTTGATATATAAACATTGATCAGGATCATTCCCATCACGATCATCGCATACTGCCATGCGTGCATAAACGGAAATAGCGAATTGAGCGTCGGAGAGGTATAGATCACCAATGCCGCTATCAGAAGCACTATAAAGGAAGGAATCATAGCAAGTGCCGTCTGCGCGTACATAGATATTCTTATCACCTTTACCTCGATACCCATTGAGCGAAGGATCGCTATATCTCCGCGCTTTGCCACTATTGCACGTGCGGAGCAGATATATAGAAACAGCGACAGGAAAAGCAGAGCTATTGCCCATAGGAATATACCGAATACAGAATTAATGATCATCAAAAGACGGTCGCTCTCCGATACAAACGTATGATCGGAGGTGACGGCATAATATCCGTCCTCTCTCATTTCCTCGGCAGCACTACGTGCGCGTGAATCGCTCTCAAAAAACAGCGAGGCTTGAACATAGTGCGGATCCCGCAGATTTTCGATCACGCGGGAAAGTATATCCGGAGAAATATAGAGCGTTGCGTTCGTAGCTACGGTAGCACTTTCCTCAACATAGCTTATGTTTACATCATTCATCTTATCATATCTGTTATATGGCGTCTCGACATAACACTTATTTCCTACCACACTAAGCCCGTCAGAGCTGTATATATGCGATTGTCCCTTCATTCCGTTGTTGCCGATTTTAGTCCACGAAAAATCTACGTCGATTTCATCGTATTCCTTGATCGCGTTTATAAGTCTGAGATCTGTTGCGGATATATAACATTCGTCATTTTCCAAGGTATCGTCTATGCAAATATTAAAATACAGCGTATTGACGTGCGATAGCAATGATACGAGTATCTTGTCGTTAGTTGCCTGAACGTTTCCAAATAAATATTGGCATAGGAAGCTCGAATCGCCGCAACGGGTAAAGCCCTCCTCGGTAAACACGGCCTTGGATTGCTTTGTATTATCATAAAAATAATCTATTCCGCAAACGCTGAAAAGTCTGCCGCAAAGTCTTATTTCTATATTTGTATCAAGCTCATTGCCGTAAACGTTTTTCCAGACTATCGGAAGCACGAGCATTACCTCGTCATCATTCTCGGGGATCTTACCAAGCTTCGGGTCGATCTTGCCGTCGTCAACGTATGCGTGCAGTTCTGTCGCAGCCCATCGTGTACTGTCGTTTTTGTATTGCTGTGAAAATGTGATCGGCGTATCGTACAAATGATCGTAGCGTGAGTATTCCTTAGCTCCCAGCCCGTCTGCAAGCTCGGCAAGCTCGTCGTCGCTCATAACCTCGCCGTTCTGACGCGAAAGTATAACTCTTCCCTTTCTGTAATCAAATGCAGATACGTCATTTGCCATATCAAATGTTGTAACAACAGTCACAAAAAAAGTTCCGAGGATAGCAATCACCATAAGCATACACATAAAAAGTGATAGCTTTGGCATTGCCTTGAAGCGATGTATTCCAAGCTCAAGCCCACGTCTGAGGGTATGTGGCTTATGAGCGTCCTTATTAAAGGTTGGCACTGCGCTTTTTTCAGTCGGTCGCAGCTCCTCGTCGCGCTCAACTGCGCCGTCAAAAATTCTTATCTCGCGGGTCGCGTATTGCTCAAGCTCGGCGGCACTGTGTGTTACTATGATAACGAGCTTGTTGTGCGAGATCTCGGCAAGCAAGGCGATTATCTCCTCCGAGGTCTTTGCGTCAAGATTGCCCGTAGGCTCATCGGCAAGTATTATCGGACTGTCCTTTGCAAGTGCTCGCGCAATGACAGTCCTTTGCTTTTGACCTCCGGAGAGCTTAGAGCCCTTGTGATTTTTAAATCTTGTCAGTCCGACACGCTCCACAAGCTCAAGTGCTCTTGTGCGTCGCTCGCTTGGAGAATCGATATACGACAGTGCAAGCTCTACATTTTGCAGTACGGTAAAGCTATCGATAATATTGTAATCCTGAAATATGAAAGAAATATATTTTTGACGGTAAAGCTCCCAATCTCTTTGCTCATAGTGTGAGGTCGGCTCGCCTTCTATATAAAGCTCTCCCTCCTCATAGGTATCCATACCGCTTATCATATTGAGAAGCGTTGTTTTTCCGCTTCCCGATTTTCCCGTAACCGCAACAAACTCTCCAATATCAAAATCAAGATTTATGCCATGCAGACCAACAGAGACAGCACCCTCTGAGACGTATATCTTACCAATATCTCTAAGAGACAGTAAAGGCATTTCGTTTCTCCCTTCTTGTTTGAGCAGAATAATTGTTCCTCTGTCATATATGTCGCCAAAAATTTAAAAAGGTTACACTATAATGATAATTAATTATATAATTTTCAGCTGCTTATTTATTCTTGTAATTATCATATCAAGTGCGGCAGGATTTGAACCGCCCCCGGGGACGATTATATCCGCGTATCGTTTGTACGGCTCGACAAACGCCTCATGCATAGGCTTGACCGTTGTGAGATACTGCTCTACAACCGAATCAAGACTTCTGCCACGCTCCTTGGTATCGCGCAGTATGCGGCGCAATATTCGTTCATCGGCATCGGTATCGACAAATATCTTAAGATCCATCATATCGCGAAGTTGCTTGTCCGAAAAAAGCAAAATTCCTTCAAGAATCACTACAGCCCTCGGCTCAACTCTTTGTGTTTTGTCCGAGCGATTATGCACCGTATAGTCATACACCGGAACGTCAACCGCTTTTCCGCTTGAAAGCAGATCAAGGTGCTCGCAAAGCAGGTCTGTCTCAAATGCGTCAGGATGATCGTAATTCTGCCCGCACCGTTCCTCGTAGGTCTTATCATTCTGTGCGCGGTAATAGCTATCGTGGGTAATTACCGCCACGCAATCTCCAAAGGCTCTCGCAATATTTTCGGCAAGTGTTGTTTTTCCGCTACCTGTTCCGCCCGCAATCCCTATTATCATAATTTCGTCTTTGCAAGGCATACTATTCCCCGTCCTTTTCGCCCTGAGCCTTGATTGCCTGCTTCCAGCAGGAGTGACACATTGCTACGTAGGCGTCGTTGCCACCGATCAGTATCTGACCTCCGCGTGTCAATACTCTACCCTCCGGATCTATTCTGGCATTTACAATAGCCTTCTTTCCGCACTTACATATAGTTTTTATCTCTGTAATCGAATCTGCAACCTCGAAAAGCCTGCGGCTTCCCTCGAACATATGCGTTACAAAGTCAGTGCGCAGACCGAAGCAAAGCACGGGAACGTCAAGCTCGTCGACGATACGGCGCAAATCGTCTATTTGCCCTGAGGTCAAAAACTGACACTCATCTGCAATAACCACGTCACAGCTTCCCTGAGCCTTAAATTCCTCAAATAGATCCTTTTCGGGAGTAACAGTATATGCCTCTGCGGAAAGCCCAATTCGTGAGCGCACGGTCGAAACACCGTCACGCACGTCGGTCGACGGCTTGATAAGCCAAACGCTCATTCCGCGCTCCTCATAATTAAACTTTGTTATAAGCGCATTAGCGGTTTTTGATGAGCCCATAGCTCCGTACTTAAAATAAAGCTTTGCCATATCAGTCCTCTTTTTTGTTCCTTTTTTCAAGATATTTGTTAAATCGGTAAGCAAGATAAAATACCGTTACGACAAAGATCGCGCATATAGCGATAAATATTATCCAATGCCACGGTGTTGTAAATTTATCGTAGGGTATCGTTCCAAGTCCGAAAATAATCGTTACTACACCTATACCTCTTCCGAAAACTATGGACGGCACAAACCATTTAAGAGACATTTTCAGCGTTCCGGCAACCATCACAAGTGCATCGTCAGGAAACATAGGGAGCATCATCATAAGCGGAAAGAATACCGCGCCTTTATTGTTCAAAAGCGTCGACGCCCTCTCGCAATCCTTCTCTCCGAGTATTTTTTTGCAAAGTCTGTACCCTCCGAACCGACCCGTAAGATACATAATAAGGCTTGAAAGCATAACCCCTGCAAACGCCACGGCAAATGATTGCCACAGTGAATCGAACAATGCCTGAACAAGAAGAATGAATGCCATTGAAAAGCCCGGCACAAAGCAAAGCAAGGTGGTAAGAACTACCTGTGCCAACAGCACGATAAGACTTCCGTACCATGAGTTTTTGAACCTATCGAAAAGCTCGATATTTATATTAATTCCGTCAGAAAAATACACAATATCAAATGCCCACAGCACAAAAAGCGAAACGAGCGAAATGAGCAAAAATATAAGTAAAAGAATGATGATATTGACGATAAGCTTTTTGTTATTTTTAAAAAATTCTACCAAAATAAATTCCTCTGTTAATATAGTTTTATTGCATATAAATTATACAACATTATTCGACAAATGTCAATCGTTCCTATCGGAATAAAATTTTTATATCAAAAGAGATTGAAAAAGCCTGAGCTTAGTGATATAATTACTTTATTGAAAGTATTGCTTTTACAAAGGAGAAAAATATGAGCAGCATATCGAGTATTGATAAAAATCTTGCGGTGGAAACCGTCCTGAACAAAAACGGCATTGCTTTTTATGATGTCCGCCGTGAGCCTTTTTCGATATACGGTCTGTACGACTGCAAGGATCAACCCGTTTTCTGCCGTCTTCCCAAAGAAATTGCAGAAGCAACCAATGACGGCGTTGCGACCTTATATAAGCACACGGCGGGCGGTAGAGTGCGCTTCTCCACCGATTCAGAGCTTATATGTATAAAAGCGACAATGAACAACGTAAGTCTTTTTCCACATATGCCGGCAAGCGGAGCGGCTGGCTTTGACCTTTTCATTGCTTCACCGGACGGCTTTGAGAGCAGATATGTAAAAACCTTTATGCCTCCGTGGCACACGGTTGATGATGGCTATGAATCAAAAATCGAGCTTAACGGTAAGAAGATGCGCCATTATACCATAAATTTTCCCTCCTACAGCGGTGTTAGCAACCTTTGGATCGGAATTTCGACGGGCTCTGCGCTTGCTAAAGGACTTCAATACAAGAACGTTCCGCCTATAGTATATTACGGCAGCTCCATTACCCAAGGCGGATGCTCCTCACGTCCCGGAAATATCTATCAGAATATAGTCTGCCGCAAAACAAATATTGATTATATAAATCTCGGATTTTCAGGAAGCGGTCGCGGAGAGGATGTGATTGCAGATTATATGGCGTCGCTTGATATGTGCGCTTTTGTAAGCGATTACGACCACAATGCCCCTTCACCGCAGCATCTTGCCGATACCCACTATAAGCTATACGGAAAAATCAGAGCCACACACCCATCTATTCCTTATATTATGCTTTCAAAATGCGATGTTGACGGTAATTACAGCGATAGCTTAAAGCGTCGGGACGTAATATACGAAAGCTATCTTGAGGCTCGCAATAACGGAGATAGAAATGTGTATTTTATTGATGGCGCGTCGATCTTTCGCGGACCTTATGAAAATATGTGCACGGTAGACTCGTGCCATCCGAACGATCTCGGCTTTGCCTTAATTGCAGATGCCATAACCGCAGAGCTTAACCGGGCGTTTACTCAAAGCAATTTTAATCAATGAAAAATGCATCATGCTTGCAATGATACGCCTTACAGACGGGCAAAGTTATTCATTCATTCAAATAGCAAAATAAAAAAAGGCCTAAAAGCCTTTTTTTATTGTGTCATATTTTGTCCTGATTTCCATTTCCAATAATCAAAATGTGCTCTGCAATATCGGTTATATTGCTGATCTCCGTAGCTTATTCCGCAATATTCTTCCACTCCCAGAATATTGTTAAAATACGGCAGACTTGGTGAGGTCTCGGGCATAATACCGCTTGGAAGATCGCGCTTGACGTACTGCGCGTCGCTTACGTATATCTGCATTGGAAAGCTACGCTCGACCTTTATTAAGGCGACGTATTCAATATCTGTGCTTTGACAATCCTCCGTTGCCACTCCTCCCTGTACAGCGTCGTAAGCAACGAGCGAATGACACGTACATATCTCGGTTGGCTCTGTTCCGACAACGAAATATCCGTTTTCGCTTCGATCACCGCGAGGATCCTTACGGCACGCATCGCTCATAAGCTGCCCCGAATCCTTGCAGTATTCAAAGCTTTGCACAAAATCCGAGCCGTTAAATCTTTTGAGATTTCCCGAGGCAATATATTTTTGATGAAGCATTGTCATTACCTCATCCCATATCTCAATACAAATATTGCCCGTAACTCCGCTAAGCGTCTTTGGATATTCATATCCATACCAGATACCGCCAACGTAATAAGGCGTATATCCTATATACCAGCGATCATAATTATTCTGCGTCGTCCCTGTTTTTCCCGCGCAGTCTACCTTTTTCTTCAGGGTAATCCCCCTTGCCGTGCCGCTCTCCACAACGTTATTTAGCATATGCGTCATTATCACGGCATTTTCCTCGCTTAACACCGCATCGCCGTGGTATCTGTTTTCAAGCAGTATATTTCCTATCTCGTCACTTACCCTGTAATAGCTTCTACTTGTACTGTATATACCCTTGTTGGCAAATATCGAATACGCCGCCGTGATCTCGCGCACGCTTACTCCGTAGTTAAACTGACCGAGTGCAAGCGCAGCATAATCCATGTCTGTAATGATCCTTCCGTTATCAAGTCGCTTACCCTCAATAAGACTTTTCATATACAGATCGTTATAAAGAAAATCGAATGACGTCTGAAGTCCAAGCTCCTCAAGAAGCCTGACCGTTACCGTATTTACCGAGTGCTCAAGCGCATAATTTACATTTGTCAGCCCGCGATATACACCGTTCGCATTTTTAGGCCAAGCAACAGGCTTAGCACCGTTGCCGAAGTTGACAGGCACATCATCGTATACGCTCGACCATGTAGCTATTCCCTCCTCAAGAGCGGGCGCATAAACCGACAGAGGCTTGATTACCGAGCCTGCGGGACGCACGGTCTCAGTGGCAAAATTTTGCAATCTGTTGGCATTTTTAGTTCCGATAGCACCCACGACGCCAAGAATATCTCCGCTATACGGATCAATTATTATCATAGCGGACTGTGGCTTTTCTCCGTCTTCGGACGTATAAAAATTATTCGTATTGGCGTAATATTTTTCCAATAATATCTGTACGTCATGATCCATAGCGGTATATATTTTCAAGCCGCCCCTGTATATCATCATATTTGCCATTGACCGTGTATATCCATATTGAGCCATAAGATCCGCTATTACATCATTGATTACCATATCGACATACCAAAGATTTATAGTTGACGATACCGACGGATCTGCACTTAGTTGAAGCTCTCCCCCGACAGCTTCATTATATTCCTGCTCACTGATATATCCCTGCTCTCGCATTTGTAAAAGGATAAGGCACGCTCGTTTCATATTGTTTTCGGGATTGCGAATGGGATCATAATACGAAGGGTTATTTGTTATGGCGGCAATGCTTGCACATTCAAGCAGGCTAAGCTCGCTCACATCCTTCTCAAAATAATATTTTGCCGCCGCTCCGACGCCGTAGCAGCCGTTCGAAAGATTTATAATATTGAGATAATTTTCAACTATCTCCTCCTTACTCATCTTTGTTTCAAGATCAAGTGCCCACATTATTTCCTGTAGCTTTCGTTCAAGAGAATATTCATCACGCTCAGTGATATTCTTTATAAGCTGTTGCGTTATTGTCGATCCTCCGAATTCGTCATCGAATTTGAATATATAGTTCACGGCGGCACCGGCTGTCCTCCTCCAATCAACACCCTTGTGCTCAAAAAATCTTTTATCCTCTATGCTGACAAATGCGTTGATAAGGTTCTCGGGGAGCTCGCCGTACTTTAACGGCAGACTGCGATACCCTCCGAAAAGCTCCTGCCCTTCAAGCTCTGTAGCTACGCCTGCCTGACGGTCGCTCTCGCTCTTATAGTAGTATATCTTTGAAGCCGTATTATTGCTTAGCACTTCAAATACCGATTGATCTATCTCGCGCTCTGTAATGGATGCGACGTATATTCCAAGCATCAATCCACCCGTAAGCAAAAGCACCAACACTAAAAGCAGAATTATAAGGACTGTATTCCAAAGTCTTTTCCGGAAAGTTGACTTTTTCATAAAAAACTCCGTTATGTTACATATTTTCAAGATTATTCTTCCTCAAAATATGCAATATAAACGGAGTTTTTAAATTTTACTTTCGATATGCCGAGATAAATTCATTTATATTCAAATCATCTTCAAATTCTATTTTGCAACCACGTTTTCTGCGCCAAGCAGTGAAACAAGCTCACCGTATAAATAATCGCTCAACGCCATTCCTCTCTCATATGGAATATATTTTGCCGATGAGGTGTCGTAAAATATTACCTTGATCTGACCGTCAAAAATATCGACAAGATTTTTTGCCTTCAAATACTCTCTTGAATTAAGATTGGGTACACGGAGATAAAGCCGTCCGACGCTCGCAGAAGCTTTCGGCTTCTCTGTCCCGTATTTTTTTTCTTCGCTATGCTGCGATGCGCAGATAGCCGAGCCCGACATCGTTATGCTGTAGTCCGAGTTTTCAAGAAGCTCTGTCACGTGACTCACAAGCACCTTTGGAGCCTCGTCCTCGCGCAAGGAAATATTACCCTCCACACATAATGCGGTATCCTCAAGCAATCTGGTAGTATTGCTTTTAAACTGAGACGGAAATGCTATACATTCTATTTCTCCATACTTATCCTCAAGCGTGAAAAAAGCCATTTTCTCATTTTTTCGCGTAGTCTTGACAGTAACCGACGTAACTATACCGACTATTCTGACTGCCTCTCTTTCGCTAAGCTCATCGGCATCAAGCAGCTCGGAAATTTTTCTTGATTTCAATGCCTCAACGTGCTTTGAGTAGCTGTCAAGCAGATTACCCGAGAAGCACATCCCGGCAACCTCCTTTTCCATTTTGAGCTTTTCCTTAGCACTGACCTCTGGAAGCGTAGGATATTTAAAATCCGGTGTTATGCTGACGCTTTCGTTTACCGCCGAAAACATATCGAGCTGCCCCGAAAGATTATTTCGGTTTTTTTGCTGCTCGGTATCTATCAGACTTTCATACGACGCCAGAAGCTGACTTCTGTAAATTCCGAAGCTGTCAAATGCGCCAACCTTTATCAAGGACTCGATCATTCGCTTATTGATGTCATACTGCGACATACGCAAAATAAAGCTTTCAAAGCTCTTAAAGCGTCCGCCCGCGGCACGCTCGCGCAAAATATTTTCAATAAACTGCCGACCGACGTTTTTCAGGGCAAGCAAGCCAAAGATAATATTTTCTCCGTTTGGATAGAAAAGCAATCTGCTCTCATTTATATCGGGTGCTAACACCTTGATGCGATATTTCGAGCACTCGCCTATATATTCCGCAAGCTTAGTCATATTTCCGAGCACAGAGGTTATCAAAGCAGCCATATATTCACAAGGATAATGCGCTTTGAGATATGCTGTGCGGTACGATATAAGAGCGTATGCCGCCGCGTGGCTCTTATTGAAGGCATAATTTGCAAATGACGCCATATCGTCGAAAAGCTTCTCGGCAATTTCACGCGCTACACCGTTCTTCACAGCACCGCCGATAAAGCTGTCTTTTTCGGATTTAAGCACATCGCCCTTCTTCTTTGATATAGAACGACGCACTATGTCGGCGTGTCCGTAGGTATATCCCGCTACAACTCGGAATATGCTCATTACCTGCTCCTGATAAATGATGCATCCGTAGGTAGAACGCAATATAGGCTCAAGAAGCGGATGTGCATACTCGACCTTTGTCGAATTATGACGCGCCTCTATATACTGCGGTATCGAATCCATCGGACCCGGACGGTAAAGCGCTATTGCGGCAATTATATCCTCAAAATGATCGGGGGCAAGCTCAGTAAGCATTTGTCTCATTCCGCCCGATTCAAGCTGAAATATGCCCTGAGTATTTCCCTCTGCAATAAGCCTGTACGTTTTTTCGTCGTCAAGCGGTATGGCGGAAAGATCGAAATTCGGTATCCTTTCACGTATAGATATGCAGGTATCGTCAATTATTGTAAGGTATCGAAGCGCAAGAAAGTCAAATTTAAGCAATCCGAGCTGCGCCACGGTATCCATATCAAACTGTGTGACTGTTGCTCCGTTGCTGGTTGCCAACGGAACATAGTCGGTTATCGGCTTATCGCTTACGACTATACCTGCTGCGTGTACGGTAATATTTCGCGGCATACCCTCAAGCTCACGAGCGGTATCGATAAGCCTTTTGATCTGAGCGGAGCTCTCATAAAGAGCCTTCATATCGGGAAGTGCAAGCGCATCGTCAAGCGTGATCGAGGGATCTCTCGGTATTGCCTTTGCAACAATATCAACGTCCGAATACGACATTCCCATAACTCTTCCTACGTCGCGCACGACAGCCTTAGCGCCAAGCGTACCGAAGGCTATTATTTGCGAAACGTGATCGTCCCCGTATTTATCAAACATATAGCGAATGACCTCGTCACGTCTGTTATAGCAAAAATCAACGTCTATATCGGGCATACTTACACGCTCGGGGTTAAGAAAACGCTCGAAGAGCAGATCAAATCTTATCGGGTCAATATCGGTAATTCCTATAAGGTAAGCGACCAGACTTCCCGCGCCCGAGCCTCTACCCGGACCGACAGGGATATTGCTTTTGTGAGCAAAATTTACGTAGTCCCAAACTATCAAAAAATAGTCTGAGTATCCCATATCATCTATTACTCCAAGCTCATATTCTATTCGGTCAAGATATATGCTCTCGTCATTTTGGTACACGACGGACTTATCTGCAAGCCTTGCACGAAGCCCGTCATAGGTGATCTGACGAAGATAGTCTGACGCGACGACGCCTACAGGTGTTGGATATTTGGGAAGCTTATACGTATTAAAATCAAAATCAAGATTGCATCGCTCGGCGATCCTGACGGTGTTTTCTATCGCGCCTGTATACTTACCGAAGAGCATTTTCATCTCATCGGTGCTTTTATAATAGAACTCATCGGTTTCAAATCCGATGGGTCTACCGTCAAGTATTGACGTATTGGTCTGAATACACATCAAAACCGTCTGTGTCTGCGCATTCTCACGACGCAAGTAGTGGCAATCGTTTGTAGCTACGAGCGGAAGTCCGCACTCGTCGGCAAGCCGAACAAGATCTGGCAATATTTGGTGCTGATCTTGCAGGCCGTGATCCTGAAGCTCTATATAAAAATTATCCTTTCCAAATATATCTGCAAGCTCTCTTGCCGCCGCTACCGCCTCTGTATATTCTCCCTTGAGTAGCAAGGACGGGACACGCCCCGCAAGACATGCCGACAAAGCGATCAATCCCTCGGAATGCTCGCGCAAGAGCTGCATATCTACTCTGGGCTTTGAATAAAAGCCCTCGGTAAAGCCCTTTGATACCATATACATAAGATTCTTATATCCTACGTCGTTCTCGCAAAGCAAGACAAGATGGTTATATTTGGAGCAATCCCTGCTTATGCCCCTATCAAAGCGTGAGCCCGTGGCAACGTATACCTCGCATCCTATAATAGGCTTTATGCCTTGCTTTTTACATTCGTTGTAAAAAGCAATGACACCGTACATAACGCCGTGGTCGGTAAGTGCGACCGCGGTATGCCCACATTCAGCGGCACGGACAGGAATATCCTTTATTCTACACGCCCCGTCAAGCAAGCTGTATTCACTATGCAAATGCAAATGAACAAAATCTGACATTTCCTATCCCCTCTCCGATATGCTTATTATTCGCGATAGCTATGCTCTCTGTCATAGTCAGAAGTGTTTTCCCGCTTAAAGCTGATAAAAAATCCTATACCGAGAGCACCTATCATCAAAATAACGCCGATTGCCAAAGCTATCTGACTCCAATATTGACGTTCTTCCTCCTCTTCTCTCGAATGGCGGATCTTATCACGCTCGCTTTCGACTAAGAGTGCAAGCTCATCTGAATCATATACACGACTTAATCCGGATACGTCATACAGCAGCAGACTACATTTATTATCGCTACCGTCCACCGAGCGCGCCGAGAGCCGTATGTAATCCATCATATTAGAATCAACATATTCGGATATATCGACATATACGTCTGTTTGCTCTCCCGATTTTACGATACAGGACGATTCAAGGTGATTTTCCGAATTTCCGACAATTACGCTGACCTCATACAATGCCCCATCGTCAGCGCCCTCCACGCGAAGCTTAAAGCGAAGTGTCGGCGTATATACCATATTTTCCGAATATTCGGTAACGTACAAAAGCTCGCCCGCGCCATATATTCCGTCAACGTTAAAATCGGCTCTCAATGCCTTTTCCATTTTATCGGTATAGTCTATACTCAGCCCTGTACACTCCGCACCCATATACCAATTATCAACTATGCTTTTAGAGGAAAAATTAAAATACGTAAACTCGCCCTTAAAGCTTTCGCTGACATTCTTGCTCGCCTCGGTATTATAGCAATGCTTTGTACCGGTATTTGCCACATCAACCGTGCCGAGTATATCGTCCCAGCTATTCTTTCCGAATAGCTTAGTTAAATTGTCTGTTACGCCTGCTCCCTCGTAGGTATCGATATACTTCATTATGTGAGCAATATCGCGAGAGGCTTTGTTGGTGTCCCCGGCAAAATCAACGACAAAGGTATATACAGAGCTGTCGGAAAACAAAGCATAATAGGAATATGTATAAGCCGCTGCCAAAGCGTTTCCACGCAAATTCGTATCGGGCGTCCAGACAAACATATATTTATCTGGTGTACTGCGATAGTTATATTCAAGCGATGAAAGATACGAAGAAAAATCCCTATGCGCCCCCGCGTAGAAAAGTCCGTCATTTTTTTCAAGGCTCACGCCGGATGAAAGCGTTTGATTGGTTATTCCCAACGGAGCTTGATTGCAATCCAAAAGGAAGGAGCATTGTATACCTGCATAAAGGCTGCCGTCAAAGCTGTCAAGCAGCTCCTCGACAAACTGCTTAAAATAGTTATTTTTTCCGTCGTTCTCTCTGCTTTTCACAAATCCGTCTGCCGTAAGAGGAATAACTATATCCATCGACGGCATAATGCTTCTCGAAGCATTTGCAACAACTGTTGCATAAATAACACATCTGTCCGCATATTCCTCGGCCGAGCTTGTGCCAACGTAGTTATACACGTTTGGCTCATCCCATCCCTTGCCCAGAATTATACCGCTGATCTCCCCTAAGGAATCACCGCTGTACCGCTCTGTAAGAAAAGTCACCACAGAATGTATCTTCACGAGTGTATCAGAATTATAAAGATCCGGCAATGCGTATCTTGACGATCCGTTCGCTCCCGCAACATTTGCTTCATACAAAAAGCGCAAATATACCTTTGTTCCCGATACGCTCATTGAGCGTATCGCAACGTCAAGCTTCTCTATTTCGCTACCGTTAAAGAAATACTGCTTTTGATCCGCAAATACAAACAAGCTTGTCGAGGTATTTGAAAAGAGGCTGTTAAGACTTACAGGAAGGATAGCCGTTCCCGCCTCTATCTCGGTTAAAAATGATGAAAAATCCTTCTGCAAGCCCTTATAATACCTTTTGTTATCTGCATATTCAAAGCTTGACTCTACCTTAGGGTACTGAGCCTCGACAGTAGATATAAGCTCATTCTGCGGCGAGCGCAGGAAGATCGCATAAAGTGAATACCTGTCAACGGTTTTCTCAGCATTAAATACAAACTCGAATTTAATTGACACAATAGCCTCTGCAAGCGGCTCTGCGTTTGGGTCAGATATAATGTCCTCCCCGGTTTTTCCTGCCGGTATAGCATATACGCAGAGTGTCCAATCACTATAATCCGCAAATACCGTGCTATCCAACGTTCCGCTTACGTTTACACGCTTGGTCTCTATATTGTAAACGCAGGTGTAGGTTATTAAGTCATTCCATGTTTTTTCCTCGTCATTTGAGGTCGTTGCTTCGTTCTCAAGTGCCGATACGGGCAGAGAGAGTGACAGCGTTAAAATAAGCAATGCCAACAAAAAGCTTATATATTTTTTCATTTTTCTCTCCTTTCCCACCTGATCGGATATTATATTTCATAAACCTTTTCAAATTATATTATATCACAATTTCAACGCAAATGGAATACTATTTTGAAAATTCGGCGGGGATTTTAGGGATAATTAAAGCGACCCGCAGATACGGATCGCCTTAATTTCTTTATTTTAGTTATTTTAGCGTTACTTTAAAGCCGATATGCTCGCTACCCTTTTTATATGCCTTAATATCTCCCTTGTGCTTTTGAGCTATTGCTTTAGCTATAGACAGCCCTATTCCGTATCCTCCGGCATATGTGCGCGCTTTGTCCGATCTGTAAAATCTGTCAAATAAGCGATCAAGCTCAATTCCGTCGATCTATAGGTGTTTTCCACACATAAAAGCACGCCCCTGCGACGCTTTAATCTTACGCATATCTCTCCACCTTCATCACAGTATTTAACAGCATTATCCATAAGTATGCCAACGAGACGTCTTATCAATCGCTCATCGCCAATGGTAGTGACATCCTCATCAACGTCAAGCGTTATCATCTTTCCTCTGCTTTCGGCAAGGACCTTAAAATCAGATACTGTATCCAGAACAGCCTCGCTGAGAGCTATATCCTTGTGCTCTACCGTCTGCTCCTCCTCGTCCATGCGTGTAAGTGCTACAAGCTGATTTACAAGCTCGGTCATTCGCACGCCTTCACTGCGTATATCCTCCAGCCATTCGTTCTGTCCTACCTCACTTTCGGCTATATCGAGATTAGCAAGTATTAAAGTGAGAGGCGTTTTCAATTCGTGATTGGCATCAGTTATGAACTGCTTTTGCTTTTCATAGCTCTCTGCTACAGGCTTCATAGCGCGCTTGGAAAGCACAATAATAAGCAACAGTATTACAAGAGATGTCAGAATAAGCACAAGCGCGGATATTGCCAAAAATTGAATTATGGCAGATCTGTTCGTACTGCCGTCAACAAACACAACTGTATAGCCGTTCTTATCCTCGGAGATCTTATATCTGAAATTCGAGATCCAGCCGCGAGTGTCGCCCTCTTCCACTGCTTTGACTGCATATTCCTTAGCGGTATCCTCATCTACCGAATATATAAAATCGGTATCACAGTGCGTGATCTCGCCGCCCTCATCAAGCCACACCGTAAAATGTCTGGTTGAAAATCTGGTTTCCGGAGTTATAAAATCCATTCCCCTATGCCCTTTAGGCTCCTCGGGCTTCGGCAGGCGATCCTCAAAAAAATCGGGAAATCTTCCCTCTCCCTGAGAAATACTGTCGGTAAGTGTATCGAGTGTTCTGTTCATCGACGAATGGCTAAGGACTGCTATTGCAATAAATATCAAAAATATCACTAAAAATATGGATATTGCGCAAACAAATATAAATTTTCGTTGAAGCCTGTATATCATACCGTTTCCTCTAAAACATAGCCCGCATTTCTGACAAAGCGTATCCTTACAGGTGCATTCAACGCCTCAAGCTTTTTTCGGATATTCGATATATGCACCCAAACAACGCTGGTATCGACCGAGGTATCCCAGCCCCATATATGCGTAACTATCTGCTCCGTGCTCACTATCATATTGGGCTTTTGCATAAGCATCTCGAACACCTGAAATTCCTTGCCGCTTAGTGATAGCATATCTCCGTTAAAGCTTATCTCATAGGTTGAACGGTTCAGCTTCAGTGCCCCAAACGACAACAGATCGGGAATATAGTTATCCTTTCTTCTCAGCATCGCTCTCACACGCGCTAACAGCTCTGAGGTAGCAAACGGCTTTGGAAGATAGTCGTCGGCACCCGCATCGAGCCCTTCTATCTTCTGATAAGTCTCTGTCCTCGCGCTTAGAAAAAGTGCGGGAGCCGTAATGCCGCTTTGTCTGATTTTTTTCATAACGCTTATGCCGTCTATCTCGGGCATCATAATATCAAAAACGAGACCATCATATTCTCCGCTCAACGCATATTCCAAAGCATCGGCTCCATTATTAACGCCGTCGACCAAATAATGGTTCAATTCAAAAAGATGCACAAGCGTTTTTAAAAGCTTGGGATCGTCCTCTGCTATCAACAGCCGCATATCTTCCTCCTCGATCTTAATTTATCTGTTGCTATTATATCACACGCGGCGCACAAATGCAAGAATACCTATAATGAACTTATTGCCAGCAGACACCGTTTGCGTCAAGCGAAACGTCACTCGATGTCTCATTTGAGATCGACGCCGACTTATCACCGAGTATTATAATCAATCCCGATATATCGCAAGGCATACGAACCGTTGCCATTGTTTCGCCTATCTCGGTAACAAGATAGCTACCCGAGGAAAGCGTCATTGATTTGCTGCATCCGATGCTTGAAAAATCTCTACAGTGCATAGCCTCGTTTGACATACCTCCGCGCGGCATAACAGCAACTACTCTTCCGCCCTCGTAAGTATATCCCTGCTCCGTATCTAATGCAGAATCTCCGCCCGACGTAGAAATAACCACCGTATTGCCTCCGGAAAATACAATGCCCCCGTATGATTCCCGACTGTTGCTATCTATACCGTCTCCGCTACAGTAAATGTAAATTGTTCCCGCGCTTATGGAAACCCCTATTCCTGTGCTTCCCGTGGAATTTATGCCGTCATCCGACGATATTACCGAGATATATCCTCCCGAGATCTGCACCGAGCTTCCCTCTATACCCTCATAGCTATTGGTAACGCATATCGTACCTGCGGAAATACTCACCACTCCGTCGGCATGAATGCCGTCGTCGTTACTATACAAAGTCAACGAGCCGCCGCTTACAGTGACGTTTCCAAGCGGAGCTCCTCCGTTTTCAAGTTCTCCGTCATTATTTGCGTGTATAGCATCGTCATATGCTTTTATATTCAAGGTACCTGCGAGAATGAGTATTTCATTTTCCGCCTTTATACCTTTTGTGGAATAGCTGCCTTTATCGCTATTGCCATCGTTCATCCCTCCGGGACCGCCCATTCCGCCGTGTCCCCCCATTCCGCCCGGGCCTCCAAAGCCACCCTCGTTAACGGTTGTCGTATAATTAGTCCACGTATAGGAAAGGCTGTCGCCTCTGCTTGTGAGAGCAAAGGTGTCATATGACTCGTTCAGCGTCATATAGTCAGAGCATACGAGATATTCGTCCTCCTGTCCCTGATCCATTTCGGTTGAATATATGAAAAGCTGTATCTTCTGATACCCGCTCATTTCAGGGAATGAATAGTAATAATACGTGCTTCTTGTGCCCGATACCTTTGAATGATACTTTGCGTCCACCCAAGTATAATCATCATCCGAGTTATAATATTTAACCGAATAGGCATACCGATCGCTTGTAAATCGGATATAATAATCCGATGCCGATACAGCCGTGACCTCCTCCGAATAGTTTGAGTATTTGTCGGTATAAATATTAAGCTGCGTGCTATCGCCATCTATACTGACGTTATATGCGGCGTCTATTCCATCGCAAGCTGCGTATATACTGAGATTTGCATTATTTATCGAAACGCTTCCCCTCTGATTTCCCTTTTTGGAAATATCGCTCTTAGTGGTTTTTATACCATCTCCCTTAGCCGCTATCAGAGTGTACGTACCGTTTTCTATCTCGACACTGTCATTGCC
>CAZSSE010000003.1:0-22019 GCA_964609165.1 uncultured Lachnospiraceae bacterium | reverse complement strand
CACCTTGACAACTATTTCTGAAAAATCTGTCACCTATCATTGACAATTCAACACGGAAATGCGCTTCAAGCAAGCAAAATATGTTGACAAAGCAAGTAATTTGTAGTATAATGAGAATTGTATGTCTAAAATTATATTCAGTTAAAAGGAGGCAAAAATGATATTCGGCAAACACGTAAACCGCTATTATCTCAAATATGCGCCGATGCTCATATTAGGTCTGCTTGCGCTCGTGCTTGTGGATTATATGCAGCTCGTCATACCCGAGCTGTACAGAATGGTCATCAACGGCATAAAGACCGGCTTTGTCGAAACAGATGGGGTACGCTATACCTTCGACATAGCTTTTCTTCTTGATAAAATATGCTTGCCACTTCTTTTCGTAATACTCGGTATGATCGTCGGTCGCTTTTTGTGGCGCATATGCTTCTTCAGCTCGGGCATACGGCTCGAGGCAGATCTGCGCAGCCGTATGTTTGACAGATGCAAAGATCTCTCGCAGGAGTATTATCAGGTAAATAAGGTCGGCAACCTGATGTCTCTGTTTACAAACGATCTTGATACGGTTCAGGAATGCTTCGGTTGGGGAATTATGATGTTCTTCGATGCGGCTCTTCTCGGAACTATGGCTTTTATAAAAATGTTCAAAATGAATGCAGCACTCACGCTCCTTTCAATGATACCTATGGTATTTCTCCTTATTTGCTCGATCGTTGTCGGCGAATATATGGGCAAAAAGTGGGAAAAGCGTCAGGAGGCATTCTCCGAGCTTTCGGATTTTTCGCAGGAAACCTTTGCGGGAATTGCGGTTATCAAGGCATTTGTCAAGGAAACTCACGAGCTTCTTTCATTCAAAAAGATAAGCAAAAAAAACGAGGACATCAACGTAGAATATACAAAGCTCTCTATGCTGCTGAACGTCTCTTTGTCCCTGTTTATAGAGTCTATCACCTGCGTTATCCTCGGATACGGCGGATATATAGTATGGGCGGGCGGATTTGATGCAGGTCAGCTTGTTGAATTTATCGGATATTTCACTACCATAATATGGCCTGTTATGGCAATATCAGAGCTTGTCGGTATGCACGCGCAGGGCAAGGCATCGCTCAAGAGGATCGGTGAGCTACTCGACGCAACGCCAAGCGTAACAGACGCGGCGGATGTAGTCGCGCAAAGCGATATTCGAGGCGACATTGAGTTCAAGGATCTTTGCTTTACCTATCCCGACGGAAACGATGAGGTGCTCTCGGATATATCGTTCTCTATCAAGGCGGGGGAAAACGTCGGAATTATAGGTCGCACAGGTGCGGGGAAAACCACACTTGTGGATCTGATACTGCGCACCTACAACGTACCCGACGGAACGCTCTTTATCGACGGTAAGGACATCAACACCATTCCTATCAAGGACGTTCGCGCCGCGGCGGCATACGTTCCGCAGGATAATTTCCTTTTCTCAGATACAATTGAGAACAACATTGCCTTTGCCACCGACAACGCAGATCACGACAGCATTGTAGCAGCGGCAAAAATGGCAGACGTTCACGAAAATATCGAGGGCTTTGCCGAAAAGTACGCAAGCGTTCTCGGCGAGCGCGGAGTTACCGTGTCGGGCGGACAGAAGCAAAGGATCTCTATTGCGCGCGCACTTATAAAAAATGCCTCTATACTCATACTTGATGACTCGGTATCCGCCGTTGACGTCAATACCGAAAAGGCTATTCTTGCAAACCTGCGCGCTATGCGAAAGGGCAAAACGACAATGCTTATCGCACACAGAATAAGCACGGTTGAAAATATGGACAAAATTATCTATATTGAGGGCGGTAGGATCAGTGCCGTGGGCACTCACGCAGAGCTCTGCGAGTCCTGCCAAAGCTACCGTAACCTTGTAGAGCTCCAACGCCTTGACGATGAGGGCGAGGACGCGCAGATCCCCGAGGAGGTGACAGCAAATGCATGAGTGGTATCCACTTTTGATCCTCGGCGCCATTATCGGCGTATTTACGGGAATTTTTATATTCGCCTACGTCTTTATGAAGGACAAAAAGGAGGCTATCGGCTTCGACCGAAATATGAAGGACTCCGAGATCATCAAGCGTCTGCTTGTCTATGCCAAGCCATATACCAAGAGCTTTATAGTGGTTCTTGTGCTTATGATCCTCTCTATAGCGCACGAGGTGATCTCACCTCTTATTATGGGAGACGTAATTGACACCATCGGCTCCTCCGAGGGCTTTGAGTTATCATATCTCGTCCGGGCTATCGTATGCTACGCGTCGATCCTTGTGGTCTCGCTCGTGTGCACATATATTCAGTCGATAATACTTCAAAGAACGGGACAGCGCATCGTTTCCAACGTGCGCGAGGATCTTTACGAGCATATTCAGAGCCTGTCGCACAATCAACTCAATAAGATACCCGTGGGAACGCTTGTAACGAGAGTTACAAACGATACCAACGCGATTTCCATAACCTTTACCAATATTATAGTAAATCTTCTCAAAAACTGCTTTATAATCATTGGCGTGCTTGCGGCTATGCTTTTGCTTAACTATATGCTCACGCTTATGGTGCTTTGCTTCGTTCCCTTCGTTGTTATCTTTGCGTTTATTTTCCGTAAATTTTCACGAAAGGCGCACAGAAAGGTAAAAACGGGAACGACCGATATTAACGTATTTCTCTCAGAAAACCTCTCGGGTATGAAGATCATACAGATATTCAACCGTGAGGAGAGAAAAAAGCAGGAATTTGAGGGCAAAAATCAAATGCTAAAGAGTGCCAAGCTCGGGCAGATGTTTGTTTTCGGAATATTCAGACCTATGGTGTATATGCTCTATATATCCTCTGTGCTTTGTCTGTTCTACCTCGGTGCGCGCGGATATATCGACTGTTGGGTATTTCTCGGTCAGGCGATAAGCAGCGGTGTTATCGTTTCATTTTATTCCTACATCAACAAGTTCTTCAACCCGATCCAAAACCTTGCCGAGCAATTCAACAGATTGCAGGCATCCTTTGCATCTGCCGAGAAGATATTCACTATATTTGACATCGTTCCGGAGGTTGTAGACGATCCCGATGCCATCGAGCTTGAGCACGTCGAGGGAAATATAGAATTCCGAAACGTATGGTTTTCGTACATTCCAGACGAGTGGGTGCTTCGTGACGTCTCATTTAAGGTCAATGCAGGCGATACTGTAGCGTTTGTTGGCGCTACGGGATCGGGAAAGACAACTATCCTCTCGCTTATATGCAGAAATTACGACATCCAGAAGGGACAGATACTCATTGACGGTATCGACATAAAGAAGATAAAGATCTCTTCTCTGCGCCGCCATTTCGGTCAGATGCTTCAGGACGTATTCCTTTTCTCCGGTACCATAAGATCAAATATAATTCTCGGGCTTGAGAACGTAAGCGACGAGGAGATAATGAAGGCGTGCGAATACGTAAACGCCGACAAATTTATCAACAAGCTCCCCGACGGACTTGACGAGATAGTACGCGAGCGCGGAAACAACTTCTCGGCAGGTCAGCGTCAGCTGCTCTCATTTGCGCGAACCATAATCCACAAGCCCTCGGTAATGATACTTGATGAAGCAACCGCTAACATTGATACCGAAACCGAGGTTCTTATTCAGGATTCGCTTGAAAAGATGATGAACATAGGCACTATGCTTATGGTCGCTCACAGGCTCTCAACAATTCAGCACGCCGATAATATTATAGTTCTCTCTCACGGCGAGATCGTAGAGCAAGGCAACCACACCGAGCTCCTGCGTCAAAAGGGACGGTATTACAAGCTTTATACACTTCAGTATCATAAAGAAAAGCTTAAGTCTAACTGACCGAGGCACCAATAATATCAATGCCGCTGTTGCTATCAGCTTGATAGTAACAGCGACATTTTTTGCTGAATACGCTTCTTTTTTATTTTTTCCGTAACCACTATTTAACAGCATTAAATGACAACGCTGTTTCGCGTTTTGCAAGTTTATCAAAAAAAAGTTGCAAAAAAATACAAAAAAACTCCAATTTCACTCGACAAAAGTGAAAGTTTATGATATACTATACGTATATTTCTTATTTTGAGGACTCAAAAAGGAGAAGCCCCATGCCAATTACAGATTTTTTGGAAAGAAACGCTAAAATATATCCCAATGATATAGCACTCGTCGAGGTCAATCCCGACAAGCAGCCTCATAAGGATATGACATGGCGTGAATTCAATCTTATTGAAGCCGCCACCGATGGCGAAAGGTATCGCCGCGAGATCACATGGCGCGAATTTGATATAAAGGCAAACAGATTTGCAAACCTGCTCTTCACTCGCGGAATAAAAAAAGGAGATAAGGTCGCTATTCTGTTGATGAACTGCCTTGAGTGGCTTCCCATATATTTCGGAATACTCAAGACCGGTGCCATTGTCGTTCCTATGAATTACAGATATTCCTCAGACGAGATCAAATACTGCCTTGATCTTGCAGACGTGCGTATGCTCGTGTTCGGACCCGAATTTGTGGAGCGTATAAACGCTATCAGTGAGGATATTTCTTACCTCGACGATATGTTCTTCGTCGGCAAGGAAGCCGACACCCCCGTCTACGCCGACAATTACGCGCAGATGACCTACTATTGCTCATCGACCGTTCCGCCCGTGGAGCTGACGGACGAGGATGACGCGGCTATATACTTCTCATCCGGAACGACAGGCTTTCCAAAGGCTATTTTACATAGACACAGAGCACTCGTTGCATCCTGCTATACAGAACAAAATCACCACTCACAAACCAAGGATGACGTATTTCTCTGTATTCCTCCGCTCTATCACACGGGTGCGAAGATGCATTGGTTCGGCTCATTGCTAACCGGCGGTAAAGCAGTGCTTCTTCGCGGCGTAAAGCCCGAATGGGTGCTTCAGACGGTATCTGACGAAAAGGCAACTATCGTGTGGCTCTTGGTTCCGTGGGTACAGGACATTCTCGACTGCATAGATCGAGGCGAGCTTGTGCTTAAGGACTACACCCTCTCGCAGTGGAGACTAATGCACGTTGGTGCTCAACCCGTTCCGCCTTCGCTTATCAAGCGTTGGAAAAAGCAGTTCCCCACTCACGAGTACGATACAAACTACGGTCTTTCCGAATCTATCGGCCCCGGATGCGTTCACCTCGGCGTTAAGAATATCGACAAGGTCGGAGCGATCGGCAAGGCAGGTTATCTCTGGGAGACAAAGATCGTCGATGAAAACGGCGAGCCCGTAGCTCGCGGTGAGGTCGGAGAGCTCGCAGTCAAGGGCGACGGCGTTATGAAGTGCTACTATAAAAATAAGGAAGCCACCGACGAGATACTCAAGGGCGATTGGCTCCTTACGGGAGATATGGCTAAGGAAGACGAGGACGGCTTCATTTACCTTGTCGACAGAAAGAAGGACGTCATCATAAGTGGCGGAGAAAATCTTTATCCCGTACAGATAGAGGACTACCTGCGCGCGTATGACAAGATCAAGGACGTTGCGGTTATCGGACTGCCCGACAAACGGCTTGGTGAGATCGCCGCAGCTATAATCGAGATCAAGGACGGCATGAGCTGTACTGAGGAGGAGATCAATGAATTTTGCGCTTCACTTCCAAAGTACAAGCGTCCCAGAAGAATAATATTTGCTCAAGTTCCCAGAAATCCCACCGGCAAGATAGAAAAGCCGAAGCTCCGCGAGATATATTGCGGAGGAAGCCTCGTGGAAGCACAGATCACGGGATAAAAGAAGGAGATTTGGTATGACGACCACAGCTATTTTCACGGCAATACTTATAGTTTGCTTTTTTGCGCTGATGATAGGCGTGGGTATATATTGCAGACACCGCGCAAGATCGGTCGACGATTTTGTCCTTGGAGGCAGAAACGTTGGCGCTTGGCTTACGGCATTTGCATTCGGAACCTCGTATTTTTCAGCCGTTATCTTTGTTGGCTATGCAGGTCAGTTCGGTTGGAGCTTCGGACTTGCGTCGACGTGGATCGGACTTGGAAACGCTTTTATCGGCTCACTTCTTGCGTGGGTCATTCTCGGAAAAAGAACAAGAACTATGACTCGCGCGATAAACTCTAAAACCATGCCCGATTTCTTTGAGAAGAGATTTGGCTCGCAAAGGCTCAAAACCGTTGCGTCCGCAATAGTTTTCGTTTTCCTTATTCCTTATACCGCGTCTCTCTACAACGGACTTTCCAGCCTGTTCAATATAGCCTTTGACATTCCTTATTGGGTGTGTATCCTCGTTATGGCTATACTTACCGGTGTTTACGTTGTATTTGGCGGCTATATGGCTACGGCGATCAACGACTTTATTCAGGGAATCGTTATGCTCGTCGGTATCGTAGCTGTCGTCGTTGCGGCGCTTATGCAGCATGGCGGACTTACATCATCGATAGATGCACTCGCAGCCTCTGCGGGCGAGCAGTACACTTCTCTACTTGGTCCCGATCCGATCTCGCTTATCACGGTCGTATTGCTGACCTCGCTTGGAACGTGGGGATTGCCGCAGATGATCGGAAAATTCTACGCCATAAAGGACGACAAGGCTGTCGTAAAGGGCACGGTTATTTCGACTGTATTTGCTGTTATTGTTGCGGGCGGATGTTATTTTCTCGGCGGATTTGGCAGACTTTTCGTCAATGCGGCAGAAAGCGGAAAGCCGATTACGGGATTTGACGGTGTGGTTCCCACTATGCTATCGGAGTTATCGCCTTATATTATCGGCATCGTGATAGTGCTGGTGCTTTCGGCATCTATGTCAACACTTTCCTCTCTCGTGCTGACCTCGGCATCTACGCTCACTCTCGACGTTTTCGTTCCGGCCTTCAAGAAGAAGGTGCTCGCTGAAAAGAACAAGCTCATAACTATGAGGATACTTATAGTATTCTTCATACTTTTGTCCGCCGCTATAGCTATTCTTAAGGACACCGTTCTGAAGGACGTTGCATTCATAGCGCAAATGATGGGCATATCATGGGGTGCTCTCGCCGGATCATTCCTCGCTCCCTTCCTTTACGGTCTGTATTGGAAAAAGACCACAAGAGCTTCTGTATGGTGCTCGTTTGTATTCGGCGTTTCAATTATGGTAATACAGCTGGTGCTCTCTCTTACAAGCGCAATACCTGCAAGCGGACTTTTCCACTTTATATTCCAAAACTCTCTTTATACCGGCGTAATCGCTATGCTCGGAGGACTGATAATAGTTCCCATCGTCAGCCTGTTTACAAAAAAGAGCAAGCCGCAGAACGTCGACGAAATATTTACCTGTTATAAAAAATAAACACAAGGCGGTTAAATACAATGAAAAAACTTATGTTAGGTAACGAGGCGGTCGCGCGCGGTATGCTTGAGGCAGGCTGTAGCATAGTCTCATCTTACCCCGGAACTCCCTCTACCGAAATTACAGAATACGCGGCAAAATACGATGAAATATACTGCGAATGGGCTCCTAACGAAAAGGTAGCGTGCGAGGTAGCGTTTGGCGCGTCGCTTTCGGGAAGCAGAGCCGCTTGCTGTATGAAGCACGTCGGTCTCAACGTCGCTGCCGATCCGCTTTTCACCCTCTCGTATACGGGCGTGGGCGGCGGACTTGTCATATGCGTCGCAGACGACCCCGGAATGCACTCCTCGCAGAACGAGCAGGACTCAAGACACTATGCAAAGGCGGCAAAGCTCCCCATGCTCGAGCCCTCGGATTCTGCTGAGGCAAAGAAATTTACAAAGCTCGCATTCGAGCTTTCAGAAAAATACGACACACCCGTACTTCTCCGTATGTGCACACGCATAGCGCATTCTCAGTGCTCTGTCGAGCTTGAAGAGCCGATGCCTGCGATAAAAAAGGAATACGTAAAAAATCCTCCAAAATACATAATGGCTCCCGCAAACGCTATACGTCGCCACCCCGTAGTTGAGGCGAGAAGCGCAGCTCTTGTCGAGCTCGCCGATACCTGTGAGCTGAACAGAGCAGAATACAGCGAAAACCGTTCGCTCGGAATCATTACCTCGGGCACGTGCTATCAGTACGTCAAGGAGGTATTCGGAGATAGCGTCTCGGTGCTCAAGCTCGGACTTGTAAATCCCCTTCCCGAAAGGCTTATACTCGATTTTGCGGCAAGCGTTGAGCGAATAGTCGTCATTGAGGAGCTTGATCCCGTGATTGAAAATCATTGCAAGGCACTCGGTCTTAAGGTCGACGGCAAAAATCTGTTTCCTATCTGCGGAGAATTTTCGCAATCGCTTATAGCTAAGATAATGGGCGTTGAGGGCAAGGAGCTTATCACTCCCGCAGAAGCAGCTCCCGTTCGTCCCCCCGTAATGTGTCCGGGCTGTCCTCACAGAGGTCTGTTCTACGTTCTGGCAAAGAAGAAGATAACCGTGCTCGGCGATATAGGCTGTTACACGCTCGGCTCGGCAGCTCCGCTGAACGCTATCGATTCGGTGCTCTGTATGGGCGCATCGGTATCGGGTCTCCACGGATTTAATAAGGCGTCAGGGGCAGATGCAGAAAAGAAGACGGTTGCCGTTATAGGCGACTCGACATTTATGCATTCGGGAATGACCGGACTTGCAAATATAGCTTACAACAGCACTAACTCTACCGTTATTATAGTTGATAACTCTATCACAGGAATGACCGGTCATCAGCAAAATCCCACTACCGGGTACAATATCAAGGGCGATCCCGCAACAAAGATCGATCTTGAGGCTCTCTGCCGCGCGCTCGGTATCAACCGTGTACGTGTAGCCGATCCCTACGATCTTAAGGCAACCGAAAAGGTAATAACAGAGGAGCTCGCTGCAGAGGAGCCATCCGTCATCATATCCCGCAGACCCTGCGCACTGCTCAAATACGTCAAGGCAAAGCCCGCACTCACTATCGATCCCGATAAGTGCCGCACCTGTAAGGCGTGCATGAAGCTCGGATGCCCCGCTATCAGCATCAAGGACGGAAAGGCATTTATCGATGCAACTCTCTGCGTAGGATGCGGAATCTGCCGTCAGCTCTGCGCATTTGGCGCGATAGGAGGTAACGAATAATGAACGCTACTAAAAATATTATGATCGTCGGAGTCGGCGGTCAGGGCTCTCTGCTCGCAAGTAAGCTGCTCGGCAAGCTTCTCTGTAACGAGGGCTACGACGTAAAGGTCTCAGAGGTACACGGAATGAGCCAACGCGGCGGAAGCGTTGTTACATACGTCCGCTACGGAGATAAGGTCTACTCGCCTATCATCGACAAGGGTGAGGCGGATTTTATAGTTTCTTTTGAAAAGCTTGAGGCGCTCAGATATGCATCTTATCTCAAAAAGGGCGGAAAAATCATTGTAAACACTCAGGAGATCGATCCGATGCCCGTCATCACGGGAGCGGCAGAGTATCCTCACGAGGCTCTTGAGCACCTTGCTAAGCTCGGAGTTGATGTTGACGCTATCGACGCTCTCAACCCGGCGATCACGGCAGGCTCGGCAAAGGCGACCAACATCGTTCTTATGGGCAGACTTTCTAAAAATCTTAACATAGACCGAGAAAAATGGATCGTTGCGCTTCGTGAGAGCGTTGCTCCAAAATTTTTTGAAATGAACGTAAAGGCCTTCGATCTCGGAAGAGCTTAAAATAAGATCCAAATCAAGAAAGCAGGTGATCTCTTGGAAAAAAGAAAATATTATCAGCCGGAAATCGAAACCATGCCGGTTGAAGAAATCAAAAAATTGCAGTCGGAAAAGCTTGTCAAGCAGGTTGCGCACGTTTACAAGAACGTTCCCTACTACCGTGACCTTATGGACAAAAAGGGTGTAAAGCCCGAGGACATTCACGGCATTGAGGATCTTCACAAGCTCCCCTTTATTGAAAAATCCGATCTGCGCGAGACATACCCCTACGGAATGCTCGCCGTACCGCTTGATGACTGTGTAAGAATTCAGTCGACCTCCGGTACTACGGGCAGACGTGTTATCGCCTACTACACCCAACACGACGTCGATCTTTGGGAGGATTGCTGTGCGCGTGCGCTCATCGCCGCAGGTGCCGACAGGGATGACGTAGTTCAGGTAAGCTATGGCTACGGTCTGTTTACGGGCGGTGCCGGGCTTAACGGAGGATCGCACAAGGTAGGATGCCTTACGCTGCCTATGTCGTCTGGCAACACCGAGCGTCAGATACAGTTTATGACAGACCTCAAGGCAACAGTCCTCTGTTGCACTCCATCTTACGCAGCTTACCTCGGCGAAAGCCTTAAGGAAATGGGCTATACCGCCGATAATATTCCGCTCAAGGCAGGAATTTTCGGAGCTGAACCGTGGACGGCATCGATGCGCAAAAATATTGAAGAAACACTTGGTATCAAGGCATACGATATTTACGGACTCACCGAGATCTCGGGCCCCGGCGTGTCCTTTGAATGCTCAGAGCAGGGCGGTATGCACGTAAACGAGGATCACTTTATCGCAGAGATCATCAACCCCGAGACAGGCGAACAGCTCCCCGACGGTGAAAAGGGCGAGCTCGTATTCACCTGCCTTGACAAGGAAGCCTTCCCGCTTCTCCGTTATCGCACCAGAGATATTTGCGTTCTTAACAGAGCTCCTTGCTCCTGCGGAAGAACTCACGTGCGTATGTCAAAGCCAATGGGCAGAAGCGACGATATGATGATTATTCGCGGCGTCAACGTATTCCCCTCCCAGATCGAGACGGTTCTTCTCAACGAGGGCTTCTCCCCCAACTATCAGATCAAGCTCGGCAGAGTAAACAACTCAGACACCTTCGACGTTTACGTAGAGCTCCCGCCCGAGCAATTTGACGACTCGGTAAAGAATATCTCCGAGAAGGAAAAATCTCTCAAGGATGCTCTCCGCAATATGCTTGGAATCGGTCCTGCCGTTCACCTTGTAGCACCAAAGACCATCGCAAGAAGCGAGGGCAAGGCGGTAAGAATTATCGACGAGCGCAAGCTCCACGATTGATTGTACGATACCGCACAAAATATAAGGAGAAATATTATGGGAATTAAACAGCTATCCGTATTTGTAGAAAACAAAAAAGGTACTCTTCACGATATTACTGATATTCTCGCAAGGGCAAATATAGATCTCCGCTCGATGTGTATAGCAGATACGAGTGATTACGGCATCGTCCGTATCATCGCAGACGATCCCGCGCGCGCGCAGAAGGTATTGTCCGAGGCGGGACACACCGCAAACGTTCGCACGGTTACTGCATTCGCAGTACCCGATCGCCCGGGCGGGCTCGCGCTGGCACTCAATCTTCTTGAAACCAACGGAGTTAATATTGAGTATCTCTACGCACTTATAACGACAGAGACAGCTAAGGCATACACGGTAATGCGCACCGATAACACCGAAAAGGCAGAAAAGGTACTCTCCGACAACGGAATTGAGCTTCTCGATGAGGAGCATATCTGAAGCAAAAACGGATCGAGCTATTGCTCGATCCGTTTTTGTATCGCTAATCTCCTCGTGGAGATATTTACTGTTTCTAAGCTCTCCGCATTATTTTACCTGCCGCAAAGCAAGCAAGCAGAGCAAGTATATCGACGACAACTATCGTGGGTCCTACGGGAGTTGAAGCAAGTATCGCAACGATTATTCCAAATATTGCGCAAAGCGTAGATATGGATGCCGCGCAAATAACAACACCCTTGAAGGTTTTTGCCACCCGCATCGCCGAAAGTGCAGGAAATATCACAAGTGCCGAGATCAGGAGCGATCCCACAAGGTTCATGGCAAGAACTATGATTACCGCAGTTATCACGGCTATAATAAGATTATACAGCGATGACCGAACTCCCGACGCACTTGCAAAGCTTTCATCAAAGGTAACGGCAAAAATGCGATTGTAAAGGAGCACGAACAGTGCTATAACGATCACCGACATAACGAGACACAACACTACCTCGCTTCGTGACAGCGTGATGATCGAAAAAGAGCCGAACAAGGTACTGCAAACGTCGCCCGCCACGTTTCCCGACGTTGAAAAAATGCTCATCACAAGGTATCCTATAGCAAGTGCTCCGGCAGATAGCATAGCAATCGCGGCATCCCCCTTGATCTTTTTGCCGCCGAGAAGGAGCAGTACCGCACATACCACGGTCACGGGAAGGACGATCAGCATATTGTCGGTAACATCTATTACAGTTGCTATGGCAAGTGCGCCGAAGGCTACGTGTGAAAGTCCGTCGCCGATAAACGAAAATCGCTTTAGCACGAGTACAACGCCGAAAAGCGAAGAGCAAAGTGCTATAAGTGCACCTACTATAAGCGCAAACCATACAAACTCATAAGAAAAATATTTTCCGAGAAGCTCAAATACACTCATACCGTGCCTCCCGAAAGATATTCTTTTCTGTACAAGTCTACCGAATTAAAAAATTTCGGCTCGTTGCTCATACGCAGAACGCATGTTGCGTCCCTTAAGGCATTCTCTATATCGTGAGTAACCATTATTATAGTGATCCCCATATGCTTATTAAGGTGCTGTATCAGCGAGTAAAGCGACGCTGACGCAGTAGGGTCAAGTCCCGAAACAGGCTCGTCAAGCAAAAGCACCCTCTTTGCAGCACACAGAGCGCGCGCCAGCAGAACTCTCTGCTGCTGACCGCCAGAAAGTTCACGGTAGCTCCTGTCGGCAAGCTCGTAAACACCCATCATTTTCATATTCTGCTCTGCCTCAAGTCGCTCTGCTTTACCGAAGAAGGCTTTTTTACCAAGTCCTCCGACGCATCCCGAGATCACAACCTCGCGAACAGACGCGGGAAAATCCCTCTGCGCCTCGCTCTGTTGAGGCAGATAGCCTATATCGCGGTGCGAAAGCCCCTCCGAAAGAGTTACCCTGCCCGAAACAGCGCTTTTAAGCGACAAAAGCGTTTTGACAAGCGTGCTCTTGCCAGAGCCGTTGTCTCCCACGATACACATATAGTCGCCCGCGTTTATCTTAAAATTAACTCCCTCGCAAACAACGTGTCCGCCGTATCCGAGAGAAAGATCGTTACAAATGATCTGCGCCATATATTCTCCTAATTCTATATTCCCAGCGCGAGCTTCATCACGCCGAGATTTTCTTCCATAACAGACAAATAGCTTATGCCCTCGGCTATCTGCGCCGAGCTTACAGCCTGAAGCGAATCCATAACAAGTATATCACCGTCAAAGTCCCTTGCCGATGCTGTAACGGTTTCGGCAAGAGCTCTGTCCGATCCCTCGGTTATAATCACGCAACCGGGTGAATGCTCCTCAAGCTCGCTTATAAGACGCAGCACCGTAGCAAAATCGGCATCTACATCGGTCGTGCAGCCCTCAAACGCTGCCGAGTATTCGACACCGTAGTCCTCAAGCAGATAGACAAACGGAAAGCGATCGCAAAACAGCATAAATCTGTCGCGCTCATCTACCGATGCTACCGCGTCGGAGCATTTTTTGTCAAGCTCATTTATTTGCGAAGCATAGCTCTCGGCGTTTGCTCTGTAAAGTGCGGCGTTGTCCGCGTCAAGCTCGCATACCGCCTCGCAAAGCGTTTCACAAAGCCGCGCAGCATTCCTCAGCGACAGCCACAAATGCTCGTCAAACACACCGTGACTGTGACCGTCGTGCTCACCGTGTGAGTGATCTTCACCGTGATCGTGTCCCTCCGACGTAGATGAGATATTACGCAGTGTAACACCATCACATTCGGTAAGCGCTATTTTCTTTATATCCTCCCGCTCTGCCCTCTGCAACGCCTCGCTGACCCACGTATCGACCTCACCGCCAAGATAAACTATCATATCGCAGTCGGATATTTCCATAATATCCGCCGCAGTGGGCTGATAGCTGTGCATGTCCGTACCGTTATTTACAATAAGCGACAGCTCGATGGTGTTACTCTCTCCAACGATGTTGCGAAGCCAATCGTACTGTGGGAATAGCGTGCAAGCTATCTTTATTTTGCCGTCATCCTCGCCCACAAAGCAAGCGCAAAGCGAAAGGCAGGCAGACAAGCTCAGGCAGACAAGTGTCGCAAAAGCGACAAAGCGCACAATTATATTCCTTTTGCTATTCCTATCAGCCATTTTTCTCCCCCAATTTGCAGTCCGAGCAGCTACCAAAAAGCAAAGTATCGTCTTCACTCACAGAGAAATCCTTGACCTCGCGTACACGCTCAAGCAAAGCATCCGATGTGGCACGGTCGAGATGAAGTATCTTTCCGCACGAAAGACATTTGAGGTGCAGATGATGCCTGCAATGATCGTCGGCAATTATTCTGTACAAAAAGCGTCTGCTTCCCTCGCCTGCAAAGCGCTGAACATGCTTTTCCTCAACAAGTCTGGTCATAAGTCTGTAGACCGTGCTCCGCCCCGGCGCCATCTCTCCCGCCGAGCTTTTTATCCCCTCAACTATCTCGTCTATAGTATATGAATTGTCACTGTTTTTCTCAAGAAAATCGAGCAACAGCTTTCTTTGTTCCGTGTTATACCCTGACATGGCCTCTCCAATTTGAGAATTATTCTCAAATATTATACACAAAAAAGCCCCATTTGTCAAGGGCTTTTTGCTACATCATTACATTCTCGTCAATGTTTCCGCGCAAACACACAAAAAGGGGCTGGATTTTTCAGCCCCTAAGATATTCAAATTACGATCAGTACAAGGGATACCTCTTGCAGATCTCTGCAACCGCCTCGCGTACTGTAGAAGCGGAATTTTCGTAATCCTTTGCGGTAAGCGCGAGAAGATGTGCGAGAGTCTTCATATCCTCTGTATTAAGACCTCTCGACGTAATCGCGGGAGTACCTACGCGAACGCCCGAGGTAACGAATGGCTTTTCGGGATCGTTGGGGATAGAATTTTTGTTGGCAGTAATATGAACGCTGTCAAGTCGAGACTCAAATTCCTTGCCCGTAATACCCATCGGACGAAGGTCAACGAGCATAAGGTGGTTATCGGTGCCACCCGTAACAAGGTCAAAGCCCTCTGCCAAAAGTCCGTCTGCGAGTGTGCGCGCGTTGAGAACTACGTTGTGCTGATATTCCTTGAACTCGGGCTTAAGTGCCTCACCGAAGCAGACCGCCTTTGCCGCGATAACGTGCATCAAAGGGCCTCCCTGAGTTCCGGGGAATATTGCTTTATTTATCTTCTTTGCGATCTCCTCGTCATTGGTAAGGATCATACCTCCGCGAGGTCCGCGCAAGGTCTTATGCGTGGTAGTCGTAACAACGTCTGCATAAGGAACGGGAGACGGATGCTCTCCTGCCGCAACAAGTCCTGCTATGTGCGCCATATCTACCATAAAGTACGCACCGACGCTATGAGCGATAGCCGCTATCTTTTCAAAATCAATAATTCTCGGATAAGCAGATGCGCCCGCAACGATAAGCTTCGGCTTATGCTGCCTTGCGAGCCTCTCAAGCTCGTCAAGATCTATCCTCTCGGTAACAGGATTAAGCTCGTACGGAATGAAATTATAGTACATACCCGAAATATTTACAGGGCTTCCGTGAGTAAGATGTCCGCCGTGCGCCAAGCTCATACCCATGACCGTATCACCGGGCTTGATAAGCGCGAAATAAACAGCAGTATTCGCCTGTGCTCCGCTGTGAGGCTGAACGTTGGCATATTTTGCTCCGAAGAGCTTGCAGGCACGCTCTATAGCGATATTCTCTGCCACGTCAACGCACTGACATCCGCCATAATATCTCTTTGCAGGGTATCCCTCCGCATATTTATTGGTAAGAACAGATCCCATAGCACAAAGCACCGCCTCTGAAACTACGTTTTCAGACGCGATAAGCTCAAGTCCGTCAACCTGTCTTGCATATTCGGCGCGTATTGCCTCGGCGATTTCGGGATCGTGGCAAGCCACAAGATCCATCATCTCATAAATCATTTTCCAAATTCCTCCATACAATCACTTTAAAAAACCACTCATTATAATTACGAAAAAAACAAAGCGGAATTTTAGTATATTATATAGCATTTTTCAAAAAAAGGCAATAGATTTTCAAGAAAATTTAATCCTCTTTTGCGGATTTTTCAAATATTTTGAAAAAAAATGAAATTTTATATTCTCGTATTGACAAAATACCTTTTTTTGTGGTATAATGTATACGTCCTAAGTTTTGCTTTGACTTCACACAATAGATATTGGAGGAAACCATTATGCAGATAGCAATTATAGCGCACGATATGAAAAAAGAGTTAATGGCACAGTTTTGTATTGCATACTGCGGAACTCTAAGCAAGCATGACATTTGTGCGACAGCCGTAACAGCAAAGTATATTTCCGAGGCAACCGGCCTTCAGATAGACAAAATGATGGCGGGCGATCAAGGCGGCGAGGAGCAGATCGCTTCCAGAATTGCATATAACGAAATTGATATACTTCTCTACTTCAGGGATACAAGACCCAATCAGAAGGAAAATCCCGCAGGTAACGAGCTTCTGCGCGTATGCGACGCCAATAACATTCCCGTCGCTACCAATATAGCTACCGCCGAGGTCGTCATAAACGCACTTGAGCGCGGAGATCTTGATTGGAGAGAAATCGTAACCCCACGTTCCGCGAGCAAAAGAAAGTAATGCTCGTTAACGGCAAGACACGTCCGTAGAAAGGCTACGCTACAGAGAGGAAGCGAAATACCGTCGGTATTTGCTGCAACGCTTCTGCAAAAGCCCCTTCGGGTACCACTTACCGTTTTGAAATTCATATCTGAAAGTTATAAGACCGAGTGGAACCGCGCATATGCGCCTCGGACGGCTTTGCCGTCCGAGGCGCTTTTTATTAAAACAAAAATTTACTCTAAGGAGGAAAAAGCATTATGAAAATAAGATTTGGCGAACGGGTGCTACAAAAGGATGCACCGATCAGCGTCTACGAAGCCTCAAGCGAACTTGAGCTTGCTTCAAGGGCAACCATCGCTGCCGTTGTCAACGGTACGGTACGCGAGATGACCTACGTTATTACCGAGGACTGTGACGTTCGTCTTTGTACGTTTGAGGACGAAGAGGGTAAAAAGGTATTCCGCCACACCGCCGCTCACGTTCTTGCACAGGCGGTAAAGCGCCTCTATCCCGAAACCAAGCTCACCATCGGCCCAGCTATCGACGGCGGATTTTACTATGATTTTGACAGCGACGTATCCTTCACCCCCGACATTCTCAAGGCACTTGAGGACGAGATGAAGAAGATCGTTCGCGAAAACATCAGGCTTGAGAGATTTGAGCTTCCCCGCGACGAGGCAATAGCGCTTATGACCGAGAGAAACGAGCCCTATAAAGTACAGCTCATTGAAGAGCTTCCAGATGATGCGGTCATAAGCTTCTACCGCCAGGGCGAGTTTGTTGATCTCTGCGCAGGTCCTCACCTTTTCTCCACCGCCGCTATCAAGGCATTCAAGCTCACGCAGTGTACAGGTGCTTATTGGAAGGGCGATCAGAGCAACAAAATGCTTCAGCGTGTATACGGAACCGCATTCCCCACAAAGGACGAGCTTAAGGCTCACCTTGATGCTATAGAGGAGGCAAAGAAGCGCGATCATAACAAGATCGGTCGCGATCTTGAATATTTCACCACGGTCGACTATATCGGTCAGGGTCTTCCCATACTTATGCCCAAGGGCGCGCGCACAATTCAGGTTATGCAGAGATGGGTAGAGGACGAGGAAGAACGCCGCGGCTATCTTCTCACTAAAACTCCGCTTATGGCTAAGCGCGATCTCTACAGGATCTCGGGACACTGGGATCACTATCTTGACGGTATGTTCATTCTCGGCGATCCTCACGACGAGACAAAGGAATGCTTTGCTCTCCGTCCTATGACCTGCCCGTTCCAATACCAGGTATTTCTTAACAAAAAGCGTTCATACAGAGAGCTTCCCATGCGACTTAGCGAGACCTCTACCCTCTTCAGAAACGAGGATAGCGGCGAGATGCACGGACTTATCCGCGTCCGTCAGTTCACCATTTCCGAGGCGCATCTTATTCTCCGCCCCGATCAGCTTGCCGAAGAATTTAAGGGCTGTCTTGATCTCTCAAAATACTGTCTTTCGGCTCTCGGACTGTGGGATGACTGCTATTTCCGCTTCTCGCAGTGGGATCCCGCCCGTACCGACAAATACGAGGGAACACCGGAGCAGTGGGATGAGGCGCAAAGCATTATGGGTGAGCTTCTCGACAAATATCTCGGCAAGGACAACTACACCATTGGCATTGACGAGGCTGCATTCTACGGTCCTAAGCTCGACATTCAGATGAAGAACGTTCACGGCAAGGAGGACACGCTGGTCACTATACAGATAGATATGCTCCTTGCAAAGAAGTTTGGAATGGAATACACAGACTCCAACGACCAGAGAGTTAACCCGTATATTATTCACCGTACCGCAATGGGCTGCTACGAGCGTACACTCGCGCTTCTGCTTGAAAAGTACGCAGGCGCACTTCCAATGTGGATAGCCCCCGAGCAGATCAGGATCATGCCTATCGGCGACGAGCAGTCTGATTACGCCAACGATATTGCCGCTAAGGCTCAGGCACTCGGTATGAGAGTTACCGTTGACGCACGTAATGAAAAGATCGGATACAAGATCCGCGCCGCTCAGCTTGACAAGATACCGTATATGCTCGTTATCGGCGAGAAGGAAATGAGCGAGGGTACAGTTGCAGTACGCTCACGCAAGACGGGTGATATGGGTGCTATGTCCGTGTCCGATTTCCTTACCTTCGCTAAGGAGCAGGTGGATACCAAGAATTTGGATAATTGATAGGTTGGCTTGCGCTGATAAAATTTTATAACTGATAATTTTTACAAGGAAGCTTTCCCTGCGGCTCCGCCACAGGAAAAGCTTCCGTTTTTATTGTTTATTGTATGTATGCCGCAAAGCGTTTTAAAAATTTTCACCAAATAAAACTATATGTTGTGCTTTAGCTCTTGACATACCACAAAATATATGGTATTATGTATTCGTAATAATTTTTACCGCCCATGATTGGAGAAAATTGATGAAGGTTATAAAGAGAGACGGCTCAACCGTTGATTTTGACAGAAACAAGATCGCTATCGCTATACGCAAGGCAAATGAGGCAGTCGATCCCGAGGCACGTATCACCGAGGATCAAATAGAACAGATAGTCAGAAATATCGAAAGCAAAAAGCGAGAACGGTATCTTGTTGAAAATATACAGGATATGGTAGAGCACGATCTTATTATGCTCGGCAAATACACGCTCTCAAAGGCATATATAATCTATCGCTACGAGCGCGCGCTCATCCGTCACGCAAATACGACCGACGAGTCTATTCTGGCACTTATAAAAAATTCAAACAAGGACGTGATGGACGAAAACTCAAATAAAAACGCACTTATGGCGTCTACCCAGCGAGACCTCATCGCAGGAGAGGTGTCAAAGGATCTCACTCGCCGCCTTCTCTTACCCGAGGACATATCGAAGGCTCACGACGAGGGCGCTATACATTTTCACGACGCCGACTATTTTCTTCAGCCGATATTCAACTGTTGCCTTGTAAACATAGGCGATATGCTTGATAACGGAACCGTAATGAATGGCAAGATGATTGAAAGTCCGAAGTCCTTTCAGGTCGCCTGCACGATCCTTACACAGATAATCGCGTCTGTCGCAAGCGCGCAGTACGGCGGTCAATCGGTAGATCTCAGCCATCTCGGTAAATATCTGCGCAAGAGTATGCAAAAATACACACTACAGCTCAAAAACACCTTTGGCGGCGACCTTGACGAGGAAACCATCCGCCGTATAGCGGCGCAAAGATTGCAGGACGAGCTTCGTTCGGGCGTTCAGACCATACAGTACCAGATCAACACGCTTATGACCACGACAGGTCAGACACCGTTCGTTACACTCTTTATGCACATTCGCGAGGATGACGAGTACGTTGAGGAAAATGCTATGATATTTGAGGAAATACTCAACCAACGTTATCAGGGCATCAAAAACGAGCGCGGCGTTTATATAACTCCGGCATTTCCCAAGCTCATATACGTTCTTGACGAATGTAACTGCCTAAAGGGCGGTAAGTACGACTATATCACAAGGCTCGCTGTGCGGTGCTCCGCAAAACGCCTCTACCCAGACTATATCTCGGCAAAAAAGATGCGTGAAAACTATGAGGGCAACGTATTCTCTCCTATGGGGTGCCGCTCATTCCTTTCTCCATACATCGACGAAATGGGCAGCTATAAGTTTGAGGGACGCTTCAATCAAGGCGTTGTAAGCATCAATTTGCCGCAGATAGCGATCCTGTCCGATGGTGACGAGGAAAAGTTCAATTCTCTGCTTGACGAGCGACTTGAGCTTTGTAAAAAGGCTCTTCTATGCCGCCACGAAGCACTTAAGGGCACTCTTTCCGACGTCAGCCCCGTTCATTGGCAGTATGGTGCGATTGCAAGGCTTGACAAGGGCGAGACTATAGACAAATATCTTATGAACGGATATTCGACAATTTCGCTTGGATATATTGGAATTTACGAGATGACAAAGATCATAAAGGGAGTCAGCCACACAGAGCCCGAGGGCACGGAGTTTGCAATCTCGGTAATGAAGCATATGCGCTCAAAATGCGAGGAATGGAAGCGTAAGACAGGTCTGGGATTCGGTCTGTACGGAACGCCCGCAGAATCGCTGTGCTACCGATTTGCACGCATAGACCGTGAACGCTTTGGTGAAATTAAGGACGTCACCGACAAGGGCTATTATACTAATTCCTACCACGTAGACGTTCGCGAGGAGATCGATGCCTTCTCTAAATTCAAGTTTGAGAGCCAATTTCAGACTATTTCATCGGGCGGTGCTATATCCTACGTTGAAATTCCCAATATGCGCCACAATCTTGACGCTATGGAGGATATTGTAAAGTTTATTTACGATAACATTCAATATGCCGAGTTTAACACCAAGAGCGACTATTGCCACGTCTGCGGCTTTGACGGCGAGATAATCGTCAACGACAGCGGCGAATGGGAATGTCCTGCCTGCCATAACAAGGATCGCAAGCGTATGAACGTAACTCGACGCACCTGCGGCTATCTGGGTGAAAATTTCTGGAATGAGGGAAAGACAAAGGAGATAAAGGCGCGAGTTCTGCACCTATGATATACCGCTATGAATTACGCTGCACTAAAAACGCATGACGTCGCCAACGGTACAGGCATCCGTGTTTCGCTTTTCGTAAGCGGATGCACACATAAATGCAAGGGCTGCTTTAATGCTGAGGCGTGGGATTTTGAATACGGCTTACCTTATAACGCCGATGTTGAGCAGCAAATACTCAAAGCGCTCGCGCCCGACTATATACGTGGCTTGTCGCTTCTCGGCGGAGAGCCGTTCGAACCGCAAAATCAGTCCGAGCTGCTCGCACTGCTTGAGCACGTGCGTGCACAATATCCCCACAAGACCGTTTGGTGTTATTCCGGATACACACTTGAATATGACATTCTTTCGGGGCGGCTTGGAGAAACGGCAGTTAAAATGCTTCAATATATTGACGTGCTTGTTGACGGAGAATTTGTCGAGGGCAAAAAAGATCTCGGCTTGCGCTTTCGAGGATCGTCAAATCAAAGGATCATAGACGTCGACCGCTCGCTAACCGAGGGGAAAACAGTAATTATTACAGAATTATGACAGGAGATCTATTATGAGCTTTTCTATGAATATAAAAAAACTTAACGATAACGCGCGTATTCCCACCTACGGCTCGGAATTTTCAGCCGGAGCCGACCTTTATGCCTGCTTAGAGACCGATATTACTATCGCTCCGGGCGAAACCAAGCTTATCCACACAGGTCTCGCGATGGAGATTCCAACCGGTCTCGTCGGTCTTATTTATGCACGTAGCGGGCTTGCGTCCAAAAAGGGGCTTGCTCCCGCCAACAAGGTTGGCGTTATTGACAGCGACTACCGCGGCGAGATAATGGTTGCACTGCATAATCACGGCACTGTACCGCAAGCCATTACCGACGGCGAGCGTATAGCAC
>CAZSSE010000002.1:0-25278 GCA_964609165.1 uncultured Lachnospiraceae bacterium | reverse complement strand
GACAACTATTTCTGAAAAATCTGTCACCTATCATTGACAATTCAACAAAATATTTACGTTATTTTATTTTTCCGTATTGCAAAAGGAATTTTTTTATGATATAATATTTCTGCGAAATGCAAACGATCGGAAATATATTTGTGTTTTTGAATTTGAATATCAAAAACATTGTGTTGTTTTTTTACAATTCTTTTTCAATGTAACGCCTGAATATATAAGGTCTAATGCTTTTAGTATGTGCTTTAAAATACAATTTAAAGGAGAATATTATGAAACTCAGAGCACCCGCATATCCCCTAATTACAATCGACCCGTTTTTCAGCGTATGGTCACAGTCAAACAAGCTTACCGATGAGGATACCGTTCATTGGACAGGTCGCCCCAACGTAATATCCGGCGTAGCAACCATAGACGGTAAGAGCTACCGCGTAATAGGAAAGGCAGACGATTCGATCCCCGCCATGAAGCAGTTGTCCGTCGACTGTAACGCCTTCTCTACCGCATACGTATTCGAGGAATCCGGTGTTCGTCTCACTCTCGTATTTACCTCGCCCATACTCGTGAACGATCTTTATCTGCTCACCCGTCCGATAAGCTATCTTGAGATCCGCAAGGAGATCCTCGACCGTAAAAAGCACGATGTAAGCATAAAGATATCGGTTTCCGAGCAAATATGCACCAACCTTACAAAATCCGAGCCTGTAGAGTGCGAGCTCCTCGACCTTGGAAACCTCAGTAGCGCAAGGATCGGCACCGTAGCGCAGAACGTGATCCCTTGCTCCGGTGACGACCACCGTATAAGCTGGGGCTACTTCTACCTTACGACAGAGGGCAAGGCCTCCTGTAATATCGGCGAGGGTGAAGAGCTTACGTACGTCAATGCAGAGATCGGGGAACTAAAAAAATCCACACTCATTACCTTTGCATATGACGATATAGAGTCGCGTGAATATTTTCACGCTCGCCTCAAGAGTTATTGGAACAAAGACGGCGCAGCCATAACAGATGAGATCGTAAAAGCACACAGCGACTATAAGGCTACGCTTAAGCGTTGCAACGAGTTTGCCGACAGAATGTTCATCGACTCTGTGCGCGCAGGCGGTGAGAAGTACGCGGAGCTTCTCGAGCTTGCATACCGTCAGACGGTTGCGGCTCATAAGCTCGCCCTTGATGAAAACGGTGAGATCATATTCGTTTCCAAGGAATGCTATTCCAACGGCTGCGCAGCTACGGTCGACGTAAGCTATCCCTCCATACCGCTCTTCCTCCTGTATAACCCCGAGCTTGTAAAGGGCATGATGCGCCCTATCTACAAGTACGCAAGGTCTGCTGCGTGGGAGTTCGATTTTGCTCCTCACGATGCGGGACGCTATCCAATCCTTAACGGTCAGGTATACGGACTTATTCCCGAAACCGGAAAGCTTCGCTATGAAAAGCAAATGCCCGTAGAGGAATGTGGCAATATGCTCGTTATGGAGGCGGCTGTAGCGCTCGCGACCAAGAGCACAGACTTTGCAAACGAGCACCTCGATATTCTTGAGAATTGGGTAAAGTATCTCATAAACAACGGCAGAGATCCCGAAAATCAGCTTTGCACAGATGATTTCGCGGGACATCTTGCTCACAACTGTAACCTCTCGCTCAAGGCTATTATGGGTATTGCCGGGCTCGGCATTATATATGGAATGAACGGCAAGAGACGTGAGGAGCGCAAGCATCTCAAGCTCGCCAAGGATATGGCCATCGACTGGGCAGACCGTGCATCGAACGGCGACGGCAGCTACAAGCTCGCGTTTGACAAACCCGATACCTTCAGTATGAAATACAATATAGTCTGGGACAAGCTCTTCGGAACCGATCTGATGCCCAGAAACGTTATCGAATCGGAATTTGCAGGCTACGCAAGGCACGTAAACGCTTACGGTCTGCCGCTTGACTCCAGAGAAGATTACACCAAGAGTGACTGGTTGGTATGGACGGCTACTCTCACCTCCGACCGTGACGCATTTGAGGCGTTTGTCGAGCCCCTCTGGCGCTTCTTCAATGATTCTCCATCGCGTGTGCCGATGACCGATTGGTACTTCACAACCACAGGTGAGCACAAGTACTATATCTCAGGAGATATCGCCAAGAGCTTCCGCAATCGTACCGTTCAGGGCGGACTTTACATCAAGCTCCTTGAGTATAAGGGCATTATGAAATATAACGGTTAACAAATTCAAAAGGCTCTGTAATAAACGCTGCGGTAAAGCTAACGTTTATTGCAGAACCTTTTTTATTTGTTATGTCGGTTTAAATTCGATTTGAACAGCTTCCTTAATAAAATAATAAGATAATTTCGGGAACAGCTTTATTGTTAAATTCAAAGCATCACGATATTAGTCCAGGCAGTCTTACCGTCGGAGTCAACAACAAACGCTCTGACAAAAATATCGTCGGGCTGTATTTCATATTCGGCATGCGTAAGTCCGTCTCCGTGAGTGGCTCTCCGTGACCAAGCCATATTAGATGCAAAGAATATATGCGAAGCAGGCGAGCAATCGACAAAGAACTTATCTCCGTCACGGTACATATGCACCTCGGGCCCCTGCGAAGCATAAAAACGCTTCTCCATTATCGCCTTTTTAATACTGTCGGCATCATTGGTATCACTCTCTACCATTATAAATCCTTTTCCGTTGTCTGCACCGTCATAATAATGAGCGTCGTCGGTCGCCAGCAATGGATATTCTACACCGCGCGACGCAAGCATATCCACAATTATCGACGAATCGGGGCGGAAGGACTGTCCACACTCGGACACTGCATTATATATCTCTGTAGCGTCAATACCGCGAAGTGCCATTATCATTTCCGGGGTGTTGAGAGACCATGCGGGATGTGCAAGCACCGCAAGTCCGTTTACCTCATGTACCTTATCAATAACGGTCTGGGTGTCATCACGTGCGCTAAGCTCCGGCTCTCGCTCCATAAAAAGGCCGACTATATGGTACACTCCCTTTTCGGTGGCACTAGTACCTACATTGTATTCGGCACCCGATATTACAGTAACTCCGTCTACACTGCCCGCCTCACCGTACCTCCAATGATCGGTCAGGGCAACCGCATCAAAGCCCAGTTCCTTATAGGACGCTATCACCCGTTCAGGCGTCCATGCGCCGTCGGACATGGTCGTATGAATATGAAGCGCAACCTTCTGTCTTTTCTTGCCATTTATATCTATGTACATATATATTCTCCTAAAATCATATAATTGTAATATTCATCACAATCAGGCTCTTGCATTTCTGGTTGTGACAACATCAATACCCGTATTCAGAACGTTAGCGATGACTACAGTTCCGATAGGAGCGTCAGATGCAACACGTGACGCATTGATGAGTCTCACGCAATCAAGCATAAGCTCCTTTGGTATCGAGCCGTTCGTCTTAACGGGAACTACCCCGCCGCCCACAACAGGAGCGGTGCTCGTAACAACACGCTCAGGTGCAGTGCACTCGGTCATAGCATAGGTCTCACCGCGCTTACATGTGTACCCCTCAACAGAAAGAACCTTTTTATTCCCGTCGAGCTCAACCTTGAGCTGACAGCCCTTCGGACAAACGATACAAGTTAATTCACGAATCATTTTTGCATCCGCCTTTCTTAAGAATCAAATTCGATTGAGAACGAAAGCTCATTTCCGACGACATTTTCAAGCATCTCGGAAGTAAGCGTTACAGTCTCCATCTCTCCCGGAGCGACCTTTTGCTTCTTCTTGCTTACAAGCACGGTTTCCCCGTCCCTGACAACGACCCTTACGTCTCTGTAAACGTCAGCAACTCTGAAATACACCGTGACATTTTTATTTTCTGTAATACGCTGGGGAACGGTATATCTTACCTTTCCGTCAGTCTTAAGCGAAATTTTTCTTGCAGTCGATACCGTTGTATTTTTTATCACATACTCTGCGGTTGCACGGCCTGCAATTTCAGCCTCCTCGGAAACGTAGTCGACAAGGTCGTGAACGTGAAGAACATTACCGCACGCAAATATTCCCTCGGTGTCGGTCTGCCTGTCCTGATCTACAGATGCGCCGTTAGTGATGCGATCAAGAGAAACGTTTGCTCCCCTTGTAAGCTCGTTCTCGGGAATAAGACCGCACGAAAGAAGAAGCGTATCGCACTCAATATACTGCTTTGTTTCTTCAATAGGCTTGCGGTGCTCGTCAACCTTGGCAATCGTTACACCGGTAACACGGTCTCTGCCGTGAATATCAACTACAGTGTGGCTGAGAAGAAGCGGTATGCCAAAGTCGTTTAAGCACTGCTCGATATTTCTTGCAAGCCCGCCCGAATAAGGCATAAGCTCGCAAACAGCCTTGACCTCCGCTCCCTCAAGCGTCATTCTTCTCGCCATGATAAGTCCGATGTCGCCAGAGCCGAGAATGACTATCTTCTTTCCGGGCATATATCCGTCCATATTGACAAACCTCTGCGCCGTACCTGCGGTAAATATTCCCGACGGACGTGTTCCGCAGATATTGAGAGCTCCTCTTGGACGTTCACGACAGCCCATAGCAAGAATTATCGCTTTAGCGCGGATCATAAACATTCCGTCCTCGCTGTTCATAGCGGTAACGACCTTATCGGGAGATATATCAAGAACCATAGTGTTGAGCTTGAACGGTATCTCTCTTTCCCTCACCTGAAGCTCATATCTGTACGCATACTCGGGTCCCGTAAGCTCCTCCTTGAAGCGATGAAGTCCAAAGCCGTTATGTATACACTGACGAAGGATTCCGCCAAGGCTTGTATCGCGTTCAAGTATCAGTATGTTGCGAAGTCCGGCATCGTATGCCGCAACCGCCGCGCTCATACCCGCAGGACCGCCGCCAACTATTACAAGATCAACATTTGTAATGTCCGACATATCAGTTATCCCCCTTGGTCTTTCCGTAATTTATAACAGAGCTCTTGCCGAATTTAGTGATCTCATCGATAGAAACGCCAAGCTCTCTTGCAAGTATCTGAACAACTATAGGAGAGCAAAAGCCTCCCTGACATCTTCCCATTCCGCTCCTTGTACGACGCTTGATTCCATCAACGTCGGTAGCACCGGGATTAGTATGGATCGCCGCAACGATCTCGCCCTCTGTGATACCCTCACATCTGCAAACTATTCTTCCGTATCGAGCATCCATCTTGATGACCTCGTTCTTTTTCTCCAAGGGCATACTGTTGAAAGCGTGCGCCGGAACGTGGATCGGATCATAATTCTTCTTATCCGTAAGCGCAAGACCGTCCTCGCGCAACATTCCCGCCACGTGCTCTGCAATAGCGGGAGCAGACGTAAGTCCGGGGCTTTCAATTCCGCCAAGCGTAAGCACCCGATCGCGGAGCTTGATTATAAAATCTCCCGTGCTTCCGACCGCGCGCAGACCGCAGAAGGAGGTTATCACCTTACCGTAGGGTATTCCGCTTACGTTGTCACCGGCGCGGCTGATTATCTGCGCATAACCCTCGGCAGTTACTGACTTATCCTCCTTATCTTCAATATCGGTAGCGGTAGGACCGAGCAAAAGATTTCCGTCTACAGTCGGAGACACGAGTATTCCCTTGCCCATTTTTGTAGGCGTATGGAATACGGTTCTCTGTACAAAAGAGCCGCACTCCTTATCAAGCACCATATATTCTCCGCGTCTCGGATGAACCTCAAAATCATCGTCGCCCGTCATAGAAGCGATCTTGTCCGAATAAACTCCTGCCGAGTTGATAACGTATCTTGCCTCTATCTCCTCGCCATCAGCGGATCTGACAATATATCCGTCGCCGCTTTTCTCAATAGAGCTTACCTCAAAATTCAGCTTGAGCTGTGCGCCGTTATCCATAGCATTTCCGACAGCCGAAATACAAAGCTCATACGGACACACTATAGCTCCCGTGGGCGCAAGGAGCGCACAGGCAAGCTCGGGGTTGAGATTGGGCTCAAGGATCATAAGCTCGTCTCTCTCAACGATTCTAAGACCCTCAACGCCATTTTTTATACCTCTGCGATATATTTCCTCCACCTCTGCTCTTTCGCTCTCGAACGCAACCACGAGTGACTCGTTGCGCACGTACTTTACACCAAGCTCCTCGCATACCCTTTGCATCATCTGCGAGCCACGGACGTTCATTCTTGCCTTCATCGAGCCCTCCTTGGCGTCAAATCCCGCGTGAACGATAGCACTGTTAGCCTTTGTTGCCCCCATGGCAACGTCATTTTCCCTTTCAAGCATACAGATCTTCAGATCGTATCTTGCAAGCTCCCGCGCAATCATTCCGCCCACGACGCCCGCACCGATCACAACTATATCGTACATTGAACTCTACTTCCTTCACCTTTAATATTTAATAATTTCGCATACTGTGCGAACACATGAACAATACATTACAGATTATAACACAACCACGCATACTTTGTCAATCATCTGTCAAAATAAATATTAGCCAAATTTACCGCAAATTTTTTTACTTTTTTTCAAAAAACTATTGCACTTCCGCAAAAAGTGTGTTATAATAACATCACAAGTAGTTTTCAATACCACATAAAGAAAGGTTGAACAATATGACACGCACTTCTTTAAAAAACAGAGTCCTCCCTAACTACACAAAAGGAGAAGAAATATTCAATTCGGTAACACATATCGTCGGCGGCATATGGGGTGTAGTCACCTTAGTAATGTGCATACTCGTTTCGGTATTCAAGGGCAACGCACTCTCGCTTGCCTGCGGAATTATCTTCGGCATATCTATGATAGCCCTCTATTCTGTATCGAGCATATATCACGCCCTGCCATGCGGTACCGCAAAAAAGGTGTTTCAGGTGCTTGACCACTGCACGATCTATCTGCTGATCGCAGGCACGTACACGCCTATAGTGCTATGTTCTCTCATGAGGGTTGCGCCCACGGCAGCGTGGGGAACGCTTATAGCCGTATGGGGGCTTGCCGTTCTCTCTATAGCTCTCAATGCTATAGACCTCAAGAAGTACAAGATATTCAGCATGATAGGCTACGTCGGAATGGGATGGGCTATAATCTTCAATATCGGCTCTACGTATCAGGCTCTCGGAAAAATAGGCTTCGCGCTCCTTCTCGGCGGTGGTATTCTTTACACTGTGGGAGTACTGTTCTACAAGATGGGTTCTAAGAAAAAGTATTTTCACTCTATATTCCACATTTTCGTTCTTCTCGGAAGCCTGCTCCATTCGCTTTGCGTGATACTGTATGCACTTTAAAATATTTAAATATTTTAAACAGGAATTGCCGTTGGATTTCAACGGTAATTCCTGTTTTTATGTTGTGCGCCGAGCACTATCAATAAAAAATTGCGCCGAATGTGCTAAAAATCGTCGTTCCCTCTTTACAGAAAAAGAAATTCGTGATATACTATATAATGTACTGTAATAGGTATAACATATTACTGCAAGCAGGAGAAAAGCCAATGAAGACCGATATTGAAATTGCAAAAGAAGCCCGAATGCTCCCCATAACCGAAATCGCCGCAAAGCTCGGCATTGAGGACGACGAGCTCGAGCTCTACGGAAGATACAAAGCAAAGATAAACGACGCATTTTTGAAGAGAACCGCCGACCGTAAGAACGGCAAGCTGATCCTCGTTACCGCTATCAATCCCACACCCGCAGGCGAGGGTAAGACCACAACGTCTGTGGGTCTTGGAATGGCTATGAATAAGATCGGTAAAAACGCGATAATCGCGCTCCGCGAGCCATCTCTCGGTCCCGTTTTCGGAATTAAGGGCGGTGCTGCGGGAGGCGGATACGCACAGGTAGTTCCCATGGAGGACATCAATCTTCATTTTACGGGAGATTTTCACGCTATCACCGCGGCAAACAACCTTCTTTCCGCTATGATAGATAACCACCTTCAGCAGGGCAACGAGCTCGGCATAGACCCACGCAGAATTCTTTTTGCGCGCGTCACCGACACGAACGACCGCGCTTTGCGTAACGTTATCGTCGGACTTGGCACAAAGGTGGACGGCGTGCCTCGTCAGGACAGATTTATGATAACCGTCGCCAGCGAGATCATGGCTATTCTCTGCCTTGCGGAATCCATATCCGATCTTAAGAACAGACTTGGCAATATCCTCGTAGCCTATACCTACGACTCAAAGCCCGTATATTGCCGCGATCTTCAGGCAAACGGTGCTATGGCAGCTCTGCTCAAGGACGCTATAAAGCCCAACCTTGTGCAAACGCTTGAGAACACCCCTGCCATCATTCACGGCGGTCCATTTGCTAATATCGCACATGGATGTAACTCGGTAAGAGCAACCAAGCTTGCCCTTAAGCTCGCAGATTATACTATCACAGAGGCAGGCTTCGGTGCAGACCTCGGTGCCGAGAAATTCCTTGACATAAAGTGCCGCAAGGCAGGTCTTGTTCCCGATGCAGTTGTGCTCGTAGCGACCGTTCGCGCACTTAAGTACAACGGAGGTGTTCCGAAAACCGAGCTTGCTACGGAGGATCTCGATGCCCTTGCAAGAGGTGCCGTAAACCTTGAGGCGCACATCGACAATCTTCGTAAGTACGGACTGCCCGTAGTAGTTGCAATCAACCGCTTTGGCACCGATACCGACGCTGAGCTTTCGTATATCGAGAGGATATGCGCGGAAAAGGGCGCTGATTTTGCACTCTCCGAGGTATTTGCAAAGGGCGGCGAAGGCGGAATAGATCTTGCAAACAAGGTAGTTGCCGCTTGCGAGAAGGAAAAGAATTTCAAATTTATGTATGCCGACGAGCTTTCCATCAAGGAAAAGATAAACGCCGTCGCTACAAAGATATACGGTGCTGCAGACGTAAAGTACGATGCGGCGGCACTCAAAAATATAGCAGAGATCGAATCGCTTGATGAAAAATATTCAAGATTCCCGATATGCGTAGCTAAAACTCAGTATTCCCTCTCCGACGACGCCTCAAAGCTTGGTCGCCCCGAGGGCTTTACGCTCGCCGTCCGCGAGGTCAAACTTTCGGCGGGTGCTGAATTTATCGTAGTCCTCACCGGAGCTATCATGACCATGCCCGGACTTCCAAAAAAGCCCGCCGCATTCTCTATCGACGTTGACGACGACGGAAATATTCTTGGACTTTTCTGATATTGATGCTTGAAAATATGAATTTTCCAACCGAATTTTTCACGTGCTCCGCGGCAGAGACCGAGGAGGTCGGACAACGGCTTGCTCATATTATCCAAGGTGACAGCTCTATTCCCCGTTTCATCGCGCTTTTCGGTGATCTCGGAGTTGGAAAGACCGCATTCGTGCGCGGATTTACCTCGGTTTTTGTTCCAAATGCCAGAGTAAAATCCCCAACATTTGCGCTTGTTAACGAATACAAACCGCAAGATGCAAAGCTTCCTGCCGTGTTTCATTTCGATATGTACCGCATTACCGACGAGGATGAGCTTTATTCGATAGGCTTTTACGACTATCTGTCACGTAATGGGATCTGCCTTGTAGAATGGAGCGAAAATATCGAATACGCACTTCCCGATGAGCGCATAGCGGTAAGCATCGAAAAATGCTCTGCAGATGATCCCGTTCGGCGGCGAATAATTATCGAAAAGCACTAAATAAATATAATCAATAAGCCTTTACGGAGATTTAAGGTATGAAAATTTTATCTGTCGACTCGTCGGCTATCGTAGCCACAGCGGCACTGTGCGAGGACGGAAGGCTCCTCGCGGAATACACGCTAAATAATAAAACCACACACAGCCAAACGCTCTTACCGATGATAGAGTCGCTTTTGTCGCTTTTTTCGGTTGATGTAGAAGATATAGATCTGTTTGCAGTATCCGCAGGACCCGGATCGTTTACCGGAGTCAGAATAGGTGCCGCAACCGTCAAAGGTCTGGCGTTTGCGTCGGACAAGCCCTGCGCGCAGGTGTCAACGCTTGAAGCAATAGCATATAATCTCCGCTTTCATAAGGGGCTTATATGCCCTGTTATGAACGCGCGCCGTTCTCAGGTGTACACAGCGCTCTTCCGCTCGGACGGAGAAAGGCTGGAGCGTCTGCTTGACGATTCGGCACTTGCAATATCCGAGCTTGACGACTTGCTTTCGCAATACGGCGAGGAGGTTGCTCTCTGCGGAGACGGATATGATATATGCACCGAGGGCTTTGAAAAAACATCTCTGCGCTATGTTCCCGAGCGTCTGCGACACCAATCGGCGTTCTCGGTGGCAGAGGTGGCTTATAAGAATTATTTAAGCGGAGATCTCAAAAGCGACAGGGAGCTCAGTGTGGACTATCTGCGACCGTCGCAGGCAGAGCGCGAGCGCGCAGAGAGAGAAGCGGAAGGCAATAAATAAGGCAATAGAATTTTGGAAAGGAAACCGACAAATGAAAATAGTTTTAGGATGCGACCACGCAGGCGTTGAGATCAAGGACGCCGTTATAGCACATATAAGATCAAAGGGACATGAGGTCGTCGAGGTTGGCACATACACGACAGACAGCTGTCATTATCCCGTATACGCCTCTGCCGCTTGCAGGAAGATACTTTCCGGCGAGTGTGAGCTTGGCGTGCTTATTTGCGGTACGGGTATAGGTATGTCGATAGCCGCTAATAAATATAAGGGCATACGCGCGGCTTGCTGCTCGGACGTTTTCTCGGCAAGACTGACCCGCGAGCATAACGACGCAAACGTTCTCTGCTTCGGTCAGCGAGTAGTAGGCATAGGACTTGCTCTCGATATTGTCGACGCATTTCTTGATGCTACATATGCAAACAGCGGCAACCATCTCACAAGAGTCGCTATGCTCAAGGATATTGAGGACGAAAAGCTTTAAGCAGATACTTTTGCGTTTGTACATAAACGCTAAGATACAAGGAGGACGTTGTTTTGTGCGTCAAAAAAATATCAGGAATACTCAGAGCCATTTCGGGCTCACCACATCCTAAAAATTTTACGTCGGCTATAATTGCCGCCGCAGGGCTTTCCGAGCGCTTTGGCGGCACGGTAACAAAGCAGATGCAGGAGCTTTGCGGCACGCCTGTGCTTATCCACACGCTCAAGGCCTATGAAAATACAGATTGCATACACGAAATAATCATCGTGGCAAGACCTGATGAGATACCATTTTGGCAAAAAGCATGTCAGGACTACTCTCTGACCAAGGTAACAAAAATAGTCAAGGGCGGCAATACACGGCAGGAATCGGTAATGAACGGACTTGAAGCGATCAACGATAAAGCCAAATTCGTCGCTATCGCCGACGGTGCCCGCTGCTTGATCACTCCTGGGCAGATAACTGCGGTGTGCCGTGCAGCTTACAAATACAAGGCGGCAACGGCGGCTCACCGCGCTACAGATACCGTGAAGATAGCCGATAAAAAGGGCTTTATAGACTCAACCCCCGACCGCAATACCGTATGGCTCGCACAGACCCCACAGGTATTTAAGGCTAATCTTTACCGTGCAGCAGCAGTTACGGCTACAGAGAAGAAGGTCGAAGCAACCGACGACAATATGCTTGTGGAATTTGTGGGATACCCGATAAGGCTTGTTGAATGCGGCTCTGCAAATATAAAGATAACCACCTATGACGATGTAGCGGTGGCAAAGGGTATACTTGCGGCGCGCAAAGCAATTACACCCGAATATTACTACGGGAGCGAAGAAATATGATAAGAATAGGACACGGATATGACGTCCACCGACTTGTTGACAGCAGACGCCTCGTGATCGGCGGAGTAGAGATACCGCATGATAAGGGTCTGTTTGGACATTCGGATGCCGATGTGCTTTTGCACGCCATAGCCGATTCGTTGCTTGGGGCCGCCGCTCTCGGAGATATTGGAAAGCTCTTTCCCGATAACGACGCAAAATATAAGGACGCAGACAGCCTTGAGCTTCTCAGGCGCGTTGGTGCAAGGTTATATGCGTCGGGATACCGTCCCGTAAACATTGATGCTACCGTTATCGCTCAAGTGCCAAAGCTTGCGCCTCATATACCGGAAATGCGAAAAAGGATCGCCTTTGCGCTCAACATTGACACAGACGCAGTAAGCGTAAAGGCAACCACAGAGGAAGGACTCGGCTTCTCCGGAGAAAAGCTCGGCATAGCTGCACACGCAGTGTGTCTTATAGAAGGTATATGATCTGAACCAAACGAGAGTACACCGCAAGACTATGCTTGCGGTGCCTCTCAAAAACGCAGGCTTTGTGGATTCATTTCACTGTGTCCTTCGCTTTACCGTCTTTTCCGCAAAGCACCGCATTTCTTTCCTTAATAATTTATGAATAATACGGCGGATATGCCAATACAAAAGGAGATTTCTATGATTATTATTTCCCCCTCGGTTCTTGCGGCTGATTTTTCAAGGCTCGGCGAGCAGATCAAGCGCGTAGAGGACGCGGGAGCTGAATATCTGCACCTCGACGTTATGGACGGGATCTTCGTCCCTAATATAAGCTTTGGCTCGTGCGTTATATCGGCACTGCGCAAGGACAGTAAAATGGTGTTTGACGTTCACCTTATGATAACCGACCCTATTAGATACGTCGACGATTTTATCAAGGCGGGCGCAGACATCATAACCATACACTACGAAAGCTGTGAGGATCCCCTTTCTGTTGTGCGTTATATACGCTCGCGCGGTGTTAAGGCATCAGTATCGGTAAAGCCCCAAACCCCCATAGAGGTTCTCTATCCTATGCTAAACGAGCTCGATATGGCTCTTATAATGACTGTAGAGCCGGGATTCGGCGGACAGAAGCTAATACCCGAGACAGACATCATAACCATACACTACGAAAGCTGTGAGGATCCCCTTTCTGTTGTGCGTTATATACGCTCGCGCGGTGTTAAGGCATCAGTATCGGTAAAGCCCCAAACCCCCATAGAGGTTCTCTATCCTATGCTAAACGAGCTCGATATGGCTCTTATAATGACTGTAGAGCCGGGATTCGGCGGACAGAAGCTAATACCCGAGACTGTCTCAAAGGTGCGTAAGCTCCGCGATTATGCAAGTACAAGCCGAATAAATATTGACATAGAGGTCGACGGAGGTGTCGGTGCTGATAATCTGGCTATGCTGACAGACGCGGGAGCCAACGTTATCGTTGCAGGCTCGTCGATATTCAAGGCCGCAGATCCACAAAAAGCCATTGAGGATATGAGAGCAGCCGCAATGAAAGCTTGAGCATTTTTACAATTTCAACAAAAAATACACACTTAAAGGCTGTTTTTTGGCAGCCTTTATTTTTATTCACCTTTTGAACACAAATGTTCACACAATTTTATGATTATCTTTATGCGTAGTTAAAAAAAAGTGTTATAATTAATGTTGAGGAATTATAATTTCAAAGTGTTACTTTGTATTCAGAAAGGAAAAACAAATGCTTGAATTAAAGAATATCGTCAAAACCTATCAAACGGGTGATACGACGGTTTCGGCACTTAACGGCGTCAGCCTGTGCTTCAGAGAAAATGAATTCGTTTCTATTCTCGGCTCGTCGGGATGCGGAAAAACCACTATGCTCAATATTATAGGCGGGCTCGACCGTTACAGCGACGGTGATCTTATCATAAACGGTAAGTCTACAAAGCTGTTCCGCGACAGTGATTGGGATACCTACAGAAACCACTCGATCGGCTTTGTATTTCAGAGCTATAACCTTATCCCCCACCAGACCGTGCTTGCAAACGTCGAGCTTGCCCTGACGCTTTCGGGCGTATCTAAGGCAGAACGCCGAGCAAAAGCAATAGAGGCACTCAAAAAGGTCGGACTTGGCGACCAACTCAACAAAAAGCCCAATCAGATGTCGGGCGGTCAGATGCAGCGTGTCGCTATAGCACGTGCTCTGGTCAATAACCCCGATATACTGCTTGCAGACGAGCCCACGGGCGCGCTTGACACGCAAACCAGCGTTCAGATAATGGATCTTCTCAAGGAGGTTGCAAGTGATCGCCTTGTTATCATGGTAACGCATAATCCGGATCTTGCAGAGGAATATTCCACACGTATAGTAAAGCTCTCGGACGGTATGGTTATTGATGACTCCAACCCCATAAGCGAGGAGGAATACGCAGAGCTTCAGCAGAGAGATGTTGAACGCAGAATACAGGTTAAAAAGGACAAAAAGGCACTCAAGGCTGAGCAGAAAAAAACGTCGATGTCCTTCGGTACAGCTATCTCTCTTTCCATGAAGAACCTTATGACCAAGAAAGGCAGAACCGTTCTTACGTCGTTTGCGGGAAGCATAGGTATTATCGGTATTGCGCTTATACTTTCGCTTTCAAACGGTATCCAGCTCTTTATAGATCAGGTTCAGGAGGATACCCTCTCAACATACCCGCTCTCGATCCAAAAGCAAACGCAGGATCTTACAGCTATGATGGAAGCTATGACCGCCACACGCGATGACGGCATAGAGCACGACGACGATAAGATCTACGTTGATAATTCGCTTGACTCAATGGTGTCGGCAATGACGTCGACAAAGCCGAACAATCTTGAGGCATTCAAGGAGCACCTCGATGAAAATTACAAGGATATTGAGGACTACGTAAGCGACATTCAGTACACGTATGATATAGATCTCCAGATCTATACGGCAGACGGCAAGATAAAAATAGGTCTTGAGCAAATGTTCAACAATATGGGCGACAGCTTTTCAAGTCTCGGATCCCTTATGAAGTCGGCAGGCTCTGGCGCTATCAACGTATTCAGTGAGATGATAAACAATCAGGAGCTTCTTAATCAGCAGTACGATCTTGTCAACGGACATTGGCCTACCGAGGAAAACGAGGTAGTACTCGTTATCGGACGCGACAACTCTATAAGCAAGATGGCTCTTTATATGCTCGGAGTTCTCGACCAAGGCGAACTTGAAGGAATTATGAATTCCATTATGGCAGGCGAAAAGTATGAGAGCGAGGATATTGAGCCCTTCCCCATCGACTACTTCCTTAATATGAAGTTTAACTTTCTGAATACGTCGGATTTCTTCGTCAAGACCGATAAGACCTACACCGTCGGAGATACTGAATATCCCGTTTGGTCAGACGTAAGAACGTACTATACCGACGATCAGATCGCCGAGTTTGTCAAGGAAAATTCAACCGAGCTTAAAATATCTGGTATCATTCGTCCGAAGGTAGACGCTTCGGCAACCTCCATATCGGGTGTTATCGGATATACCAAGGGGCTTACCGATTCTATACTTGATATGAACACAAAGAGCGACGTTATCATTCAGCAGAAGGAAACTCCAGAGGTAAACGTCCTCACCGGTCTCGGCTTTGAAAGAACCAAGTACACCCCCGAAACTATCGGTCAGCTTATAAGCAAGATAGACGACTCGATGATGGAGCAGTTCTATGCTTATATGACCACTATGATAAAAACTCAACCCGAATTTGCAAACCAGCTTGTCGTGAAGGATGCAGCATCCTTTGGCAACGTATTCTTCCTAATGCCCGAGGAAAACCGCATCTCTCTCGTTTCTACAATGCTTGAAGCTGCAAAGGCAAATCCCGAAAACGCAATGCAGCTTGCTATGCTCTGCGGTACTGTAGACAAGATGATGCTTCCCGATGAAGCCTTTAACGTTACTGCAGATACGATCATTCCTTTGCTGCCGATGATGGATATGCAGACGGTATACGTGCTCGTTAACGGTGTAAGTGCAAATGCGGAAATGGGCATTCCGATGGATATACCCGGACTTATCTCTCTTGCAGGTGAAGAGGTAATGACCGGAATATATGCAACCGTCTCCGAGGATCTCAAATCCATGTCGGTGACTGAGGAAATATTCCTTGCCATACTTAACGGATTTCCCGCAGAAAGCAACCAATTTATCCAACTTGAAGAAGCCCTCTACAACTTTGCGCCCAAGACCGATGCCACCTATGACTCAACGCTCAGTGAGCTTGGAGATGCGGTTAAGGCATCCCCCGCATCAATCAATTTCTACGCAAAGGATTTCCACGCCAAGGAAAATATCGAGCAGTTTATTACCGACTATAATGCGTCGGCAGATGAAAAGGATCAGCTTGAATATACCGATATTATCGGAATTATGATGTCCTCTGTATCGATCATCATTGACGTTATCTCCTATGTCCTCATCGCGTTCGTTTCTATCTCCTTGATAGTTTCATCTATAATGATAGGCATTATCACCAATATCTCGGTGCTTGAGCGCACAAAGGAGATCGGTATTCTCCGCGCTATCGGCGCATCAAAGAAGGATATTTCCAGAGTATTCAACGCAGAGACCTTTATCATAGGCATTGCGGCGGGTATAATAGGCATAGTATTCACGGTATTGCTCTGCTTCCCCGTTAACGGAATAATACAGGCACTCTCCGGCTTCTCTAATATCCGCGCAGTTCTTCCTTGGGCAGGCGGCATCGTACTCGTTCTGATAAGCATGCTGCTCACCATCTTCGCAGGTCTTATCCCTGCCAAGAAGGCATCCAAGAAGGATCCCGTTATAGCCCTTCGCACAGAGTAATAAAAATGAAAGGATCAAACCGCTTATAAATGGGTAAGATTAAAAACAAGCTGTACAAATTTATGTACGGCAGATACGGAACCGATACACTCTCAAAGGTAATGCTTTGGTTTTATCTCGGTTGGATAATTTTATTTACTGTCATTTTTATATTCGTCGACTCTATATGGTTGTCTTTGTTTTACTATCTGAGCACGACCGCGATGATCTTTTGGATATTCTTTAGAATGTTCTCACGGAACATCGCGGCGCGCCGTCGCGAAAACGATCGCTTCTGCGGATTTTTCAAGCTTCGAAGAAACAGATTTCGCGACCGTAAAACACACGTCTATCGCAAGTGCCACGCTTGCGGTGCCGTTCTCCGCCTGCCCAAAGCAAAGGGCAAGCACTACGTGGTATGTCCCCGCTGTAAAAAACGCTTTGAGGTAAAAGGATAATGAGCTTAAATATAGTTCTTACAGATTGCAATACGGTAAGCTCGGGAGATCTTGATCTTTCGGTGCTTGAAAGATTCGGTAACGTAACCTACTACGGGCAAACAGAGCCATTCGAGATAACAGAGCGCATCAAGGATGCCGACATAGTGATCCTTAACAAAACGGTGCTTGGCGAGAATGAGCTGAAGGTCGCAAGGCATCTAAAGCTAATAGTGCTTTTTGCTACGGGATATAACAATATTGACACCGCATACGCCCGTAAAATGGGAATTACCGTGTGCAATGCAGGCTCGTATTCGACCTCTGCCGTAGCACAGCAGGTATTCGGATTTATTCTTGCCAACTCGACAAAGATCGCAGAATACGACCGCGATGTCAAGGATGGCGCGTGGATACGTTCACGTCTGTTTTGCTTCTTCTCACGTCCCACCTTTGAGCTTCAGGGTAAAACACTCGGTATTTTCGGATACGGAGCGATCGGTCGTCGGATAGCCGAGATAGCGCGAGCATTTGAAATGAATGTCATCGCTGCAACACGTACACCTAAGAGCGACGATATTGCAACCTTTGTTGATTTCGATACTCTTTTAAGAGAAAGCGATTATATCTCGGTAAACTGTCCGCTCAACGATAACACCCGAGAGATATTTAACGCAGATGCCTTCTCAAAAATGAAAAAGGGCGCGTATTTTATAAATACCGCACGCGGTGGCGTAATAAATGAGCAGGCTCTCTTCGATGCACTCGCCTCGGGACAGCTTTCCGGCGCGGCAGTCGACGTACTTACGAATGAACCCATGCGCGAGGATTGTGTGCTCTTGAATGCGCCCAACATAACCGTAACACCGCACATAGCGTGGGCACCTATAGAAACGCGAGAGCGACTTTTATCAATAGTTATGGACAACGTCGATTCGTTCCTTGCGGGAACGCCTAAAAACGTGGTGAACTAACAAAAAATGCTGTAAGCTTAGCTTGCAGCATTTTTTGTATAGGAAATCAATAATTTTCCGCGTGGATCTCAAAGTAGCTTTGAGGATGCTTACAGGTCGGGCAGATCTGAGGCGCAGCAGTTCCGACAACGATGTGTCCGCAGTTGCGGCACTCCCAAACCTTGACCTCGCTCTTCTTGAATACCTCTGCCGTTTCCACGTTGTGAAGAAGCGCGCGGTATCTTTCCTCGTGCTGCTTTTCTATGGCGGCAACGAGTCTGAAACGCGCCGCAAGCTCAGGAAAGCCCTCTTCCTCGGCAGTCTTTGCAAAGCCTGCATACATATCTGTCCACTCGTAATTCTCACCTGCCGCTGCCGACGCAAGATTTTGCGCGGTATTGCCAATACCGTCAAGCTCCTTGAACCAAAGCTTTGCGTGCTCCTTCTCATTCTCCGCGGTCTTAAGGAAAAGCGCAGCGATCTGCTCGTAGCCTTCTTTCTTTGCTACCGACGCAAAATATGTGTATTTGTTTCTTGCCTCCGACTCACCCGCAAATGCTGCCTCAAGATTTTTTTGTGTTTTTGTTCCGTCGTACTTGCTCATTTTATATCTCCTTTTATAAATTAAAATCTTACGTAGTTATTGTAATTTGCACGCAAGCCGTCGTCAGGCTTGATCGTCCAACTCAATGCAAGCAGAGCCGAACGGCTCCTATCTCTTTTTTATTATTACCCGAAAATTTACCAATGATAAACGATACAGTCAAATTTTCACGTTTTGCGCAAACGCTCGCAGGCAATGTAAAAAGCATTTTTTATCATAATATCTCCCACTCGAAAACCGTTACTCTCATTCATAGTATTTTAGCGGTATCGGCTCAAGCCTTGCGAGAAGCTCCGCTCCGCCGCTTCGCTTATATATGAGCTCCATGACCTGCTTCATCTTTCTCGCAGAGCAAAGCTGGGCGGACGCATCTCCGATATATCCGTCGTTTATGCAGCCGTGATAGCGGAATGCCGCCTCATAATTCGGAAACTGCGCCGATACATCGGCAATCCCCCTTGCGCAATGTCCCTTTGCATATCGGTGCTCGATCTCGCCCGAGCGATGACGGATGCTTACGGGGCGTGGCTCGGCATCAAGCCTGTTTGGAACATTGAGCATTTCCTCTACGCAGTGAAGATATGTATTTCTGTTATGCCCCACACCAACGAGCAATATGTATCCGTCGGCATCGTATATTTTTCCGTAGCAGGAGTCGGGCGGCGTCGGTGTCGTGCACCTCTCCTCACCCGATATAAAATTCTCTGCTTGATCGCCAAATACCGCCATAGAATGTGTTGGATGCAGGGAGCGATGCGCATCCGGGTGCTTGGCTGCAATATTAGGCAGAGTGCCTATACAGGTATCTCCGCTTATCATATCAAGCGTTATAACACCCTCCTTACCGAGATTTGCCCACGTATGTGTCGGAATACACAAAAGTCCGCCGTCGGCGCATATATAAGAGCGAAGTGCATCTATCAGCCCCTCGGCACCGCCCTCGATCTCTCCGATACGCCGCAATGAGCTATGTACAAGCACAACGCTGTTTTTTGGAGCTTGCATTTCTGCAAGCTGTTGCACTATTTTTTCTTTAGTATGCATATTTTCCTCATAAATGTTAATTTTATCAAGGGCACTTGCAGCTTTGCAAGTGCCCTTTACTGTTATATATTTTAGAGTTCTGCTAAAAGCGCCTCAAATTCCTCCAGCGAGTCCGCAAATACCTTCATGGCATTTCTTACGGTATCCGGCTCGGTAAGATCGATACCTGCGATCTTAAGCTCCTCAAGCGGATAATCGCTTCCACCCGTCTTTAAAAATTCAAGATACGACGACGCATCGCCGCTCTCGAATATACGGCTTGCTATGGCAACTGCCGAGCTGAAGCCGGTAGCATACTGGTAAACGTAGAACGCGCTGTAGAAGTGCGGTATTCTTGCCCACTCGATGTCCTGAAGCTCATCGATAACAGCGCCATCGTAGTAAAGCTCGTTAAGCTCTCTGTAAAGCGCGTTAAGCGACTGTGCGGTCAAAGGCTGACCTGCCATATACATATCGTGCGCACGGCGCTCGAACTCGGCAAAGAGGGTCTGGCGGAATACTGTAGTGCGGAAGCCCTCCAGGAAGTGATTAAGGATATATGCACGGCGCTTTTTATCTGTTTCAACGCTGAGCAGATATTTTGTCAGAAGAACCTCATTGACTGTGGACGCAACCTCTGCGACCATAATTCTATACTCATGATTTACGTAATCCTGCGTGGTGCTTGAGAAATAAGAATGCATCGCGTGTCCAAGCTCGTGAGCCATAGTGAACGCATCGTCAAGCGTATTTGTGTAGTTAAGAAGAACGTAAGGATGCACACCGAATACACCGCAGGAGAATGCGCCCGTAGTCTTACCCTTATTTTCATACACATCCATCCAATGCTCGCTGTATGCCTTGTCAAGCAATTTCTGATAAGCCTCGCCAAGAGGGAGAGTTGCCTTCTTAACAAGCTCCTTTGCCTCATCAAAGCTTACGCTCATATCAATATTCTCGACTATCGGACAATAGAGATCGTACATATGAAGCTCGTCAAGCCCAAGTGCCTTCTTACGAACCTGAAGGTATTTCTTCATCGTAGGCAGACCGTCGTGTACCGCCTCGCAAAGGCTGTCATATACCGATACGGGAACATTGCCAGAGAAAAGTGCAGCCTCACAAGGATCCTTATATCCTCTTACGTTTGAAAAATAAGCATCGGTCTTAACAGAGCCTGCATACATTGCCGAGAAGGTATTGATGTACTTTTTGAATTCCCCAAAATATTTTTCAAATGATTCCTTGCGAACCCTGGGGTCTGAGCTCTCTCGATAAACACCGAAATTACCGTGTGTAAGAGGCACATCGTTTCCGTTTTCATCTGTAATACTCGGGAACGTCATATCTACGCTTTCAAGCATATCAAATGTATTGCGACAGTTGCCAGATACATCCGAAAGCATAGCAAGCATTTTCTCCTGCTCGGCAGACAGCATGTACTTTCTTGCACGGAGAATATCCTCTATGGTGTGGCGGTAAGTCTTCATAGCATCAACGGTAAGATAGTCTCTTATCTTATTCTCGTCAGCGGCAAGTATCTCGGGCTCCATAAAGGAAATAGCCGTACTGAAGGCAATGTAGAGATTGTTTGCCCTTCCCTCCATCTGCTGATATTCGGGATCACCGTTATCGCCGTTTTTATGGAGATACGCATAAAGATATACAAGCTCTACCTTCCGCGCGGCGGAAAATATCTTATTTAGTCCGTCCGCAAGCGTCTCTGCCGACAGGCAAAGAGTACCCGGAAGTGTCGAGAGCTTCTGTACCTCGGCATCCGCCTCTGCATACGCATTTTCCCACGCCTCGCGGCTTTCAAATATGTGAGTAAAATCCCACATAAATTCAGAATTCATATCTTTTCTTAAATTTGGCATATCTATTTCTCCTTTAAAAATTATTACTGATTATATATTACCACACTTTCTCAAAAAAAAAAAGACCTTTTACACAATTTTTCACAATTAAAAAGGTCTGCGCAAAGAACGTCTCTTAAACGGAGATCATAGAAGGATAAAACTTGAAAGTAATTCATTTTACAAACCGACAGATCAATACAAATTTTCGCGGGGTATGCGAATATATAGACGCCGTAATAAAACCTCCTCCGAGATAGAGGTAGCTAACGAGGTAGTCTTAAGTGATGACGCAGTCGTTATAATAGCCTCCCTCCGAGAGGGAGGTGTCACGCGACAGCGTGACGGAAGGAGCCTTTTTATGCTCATATATGACTTATCAATTTTCCTGACAAGCACTGAATTTGTGTCCATAAATACAAAAATACGGCACACCTCTTTAAGAGGTATACCGTATTTTGTAAAATTATCATTTACGTTAAACCGTTAATTTTTCAGTTCGAGTGCTCTTGGCAAGCAGGTATGCGCACCGATAAGAACTCCCATAAGCTCCTCTTCCGTTTTAAGATCGGTCGTTGCCGAAAACTCGTCAAGAAGCATCTTCTTTGCACGCATAAGCGTATTTTCGTCTCCAGCAGTGATCTTGCGACCTATTTCTGCCGAACGGTTAATCCTGTCGGTTATGGTATTGACAAGCACGATAAGCTCTCGTCTGTCTCCCGCAACAAGTATTTCTCTGAGTGCGGAATTTCTCGCGCGGCTATCGACTATCCATTCCATTTTTACATCTCGAAGCTCGCTTGCAAGTGCACATATCTCATCTGCCGAGAGAAGCGGGTGCATTTTGGAGGTAAGCAGCTCATTATTTACAGGCACGTATAAAACGGAATTCATATCCTTAAGAGGCGAAAGAATATAAAACTCTTCACTCTTGCCAAGTGCATTAAATGCCTCGGTACGTATATCGGATATAACGCAAACGCCCTCCGAGCGATAGCTTACATATGTTCCAATTTCAAGCATGTCTCCTCCTTAAAGCTCTTTTCTCGTATTGATATATATATTTTAACACATTTTTGCAAATTTTGCAAAAGGCAACCTTGACAAAAATTCAACTTTCTAATTGTAAATTTTGCCCATATCAAAGCAGGATCCGACTATATTCTACCCCCGCTTCGCTCAATATGCGCGACTCACGTGAATGTGAAGTAAACAAAAGCGTCTGCACACCCTCCTCCGCAAGCCTGCCAAGAAACGATAACATTCTGTCTGCTCTGGCGTCGTCGAGCTGACACAGCGATTCATCGAATATCAGCGGCGGAAGCTCGGCATCAAATATTCTCATAAAAAGTGCTATTCTAAGCGCAATATAGGCAGTATCTCGCGTTCCCGAGCTTAAAAGCTCGGATTTTACCGCATAACCGTCCTTATCAAGCGAAACGCCGAGCGCACTCGTTGTACGAAGCACCGTATATTTTCCGCCCGACAGCTTATCCATAAGTTCGCTTGCCTGTCGGCTTATCACGGGAGTTACACTTCCGCGCATAGCCTCGGCAGCACTCTCTATCGAATCCATCGCCAGCGTCAGTGCATCGTAAAATTCGCTATCCTGTCTGTATTTATCCTCAAGCTCGGCAAGAGCGTCGGAAAGCGGCAATGGATCCTCGGCAGTCGCGCGCAGACCCATGACCGTATTTTCAAGGCTCGATATTCTTATCGAAAGGGTACGTACCTTTTCTGACAGAAATCCACGCACCCGCTCCGCTTCGGCTATCGCTTTCGGCGTCACCTCGCCCAAGTCAACGCTCACGGCATTTCTGAGCTCGTTCTCGTCATAATGGCAAAGCATTTCTTGCTCCGAGCCTATCACACGCTTAAGCGCATCGCTCTGACGCAAAATCTCCTCACGCTCCGAGATAAGCCCCTCAAGGTGTTTAAATTCAAGTGCAGCTGCCTCAATACTGACCTGTGCGCCGTTCTGTGTACGGTAAAGCACAGTCTCGAGCGCCCTACGCTTTTCTTCAAGATTGCTCACTGCGCTCTCAAGCTCGGCTTCAATACGGGCACGCTTTGCTCTTACATCACGCGCCCTTGCAAGCTCCGCAAGGCAATAATCAATTCTTGTCGCAAGCGAACCTATATCGGCTCCGTAGTGTTTACAAAGCTCGTTGATACTCTGCCTTGCGCTTACCTTCTTTCTGCCACCTGCTACAGCGATGATAACAGCAGCGGGAAGTCCTGCAAATCCGATCACTCCAAGTAAGCTCCAAAGCCATATAACCGCCACGCCGACGAGAGCCGGTACCGATGCGATCACAAACGAGATCGCCGTCAGCTTTCTCTGCTTTCGGACTGTCCTGTTGAGCTCATCGACCCTTGCCATTATCACGGCTCTGCCTCCGACACGCTCTATCTCCTCGCCTAATTCCGCCGCGACATCATCAAAATCAGCTATGCCTTCCTTTGCACTCTGATCTTTTTTAATATCATAAAGCCTCTGTGCCTCCGCCAAGCCCTTTGCAGATAGCTTAAGCTCTGCTGTATGTGCCCTGTCGGGGAGAAATCCATCAGAGTATAGTCGACTCTCACATTCAGCCGTTTTTTTATTCAATTTTTCAAGCTCAGCCTGCATTTCACGAAGCTTTTCAAAGCGTTTGATTACAGTCACCTTGTTAAGCTCGCCAAGAAGTGCGTCCTTTTGCTCGAACTCACTCTTTGCTATCGCGTGATCGCGGCGGCTTTGCTCAAGCTTCTGCTCCCAGCTCTCAAGCGAAAGAGTTGCCTCCTTTGCCTTTTCGATCCTCAAGCGAAGCCGGTTGATCCTTTGCTCGTCCTCATAAAGACTTCCGCCGCTCTTTGATTTATGGCGGTATCCGACACGTATCCCGTCAAGTCCTTTAAGAATTTTAGCGGTATCGATCGATTCGTCGGCCGCCGACAGCATATTCTCAATGCTCGAAGCGACCTTCTCGCCGTTTATATCTGCAGAGCGCATCTGTCCGACGCATGCGCTCCCCTCAAACGCTTCTCTCGGTACTCCTAAAAAGAACTCCCCGGGAGATTTATCGGTGCTTACGACAGCTCCGTCATCAATGCAAAGTATCGTCAAGCGCTCGCTTCCGCCTCGTCCGTTCTCGGTAAAGCTTCGTTCTATTCTGTAGCTCTTGCCCTTGAAGGATACTGTCATAGCGCCTGCGGCGCGATGTCCGCCCCAGCTTATTGATCGCTCGCGCTCGCTATTGGTTTGTGTTCGACGTGTAAGACCGTAAAGCATAAACTTTATAAAAAGCAATACAGTGCTTTTACCCGACTCATTTTCACCGTAAATAACGTTTAGCTTCTCGGATGGCTCGATAATTCTATCCTTTATACATCCAAATTCGGTAATATTCATCTGTAATATTTTCACATCCCGCCTCCGTTTCGCTCGGACACCCCGAAAATATTCTTTCCGTCGATAGCGGCAAGACCTATACGCAACGCTCGCGCAGCAAGCCTGCGCTCGTCCGCGTTATCACTCATAAGACGGGGCAAAAGCGTTCTGTAAAGCTCTCCGCGCAAGGTCGTATCACGCTCTAAATATTCACCGTCAACATAAGGAAGAGTACGGTCGATCAGCTCAAGATATTCAAGCCGGCACAACGACTTTATTTCATCCGTCTCAGACATTGCGTATGAAATAAGCGTTTCGTCTGCATGACCGCACAGCCAGAGCCGAAGATGCGCCCCCGTAGCCTTGCCATACCTATCCGCCTCGCAGCGAATAAGTGCCGTAAGAGCCTCTCCGTCCTCGGCGGCACTCACATCAAGCTCCGATGTAAAAAATGATCTCCTTGCAAGGATTTCGCGTCTTGCGGTACACTCGTCGTGCTCAAGATCAACTATCCATACGCCGCCCTCTCCTATCT
>CAZSSE010000001.1:0-26349 GCA_964609165.1 uncultured Lachnospiraceae bacterium | reverse complement strand
GGTAATGAGCATCATGATCAGGCTTCCGAAGAACAGCACGATCTGCGTGATCAGCGTGCCGATGCTTTGGTTGAGCGACTGTCCGATCGTATCCACATCGTTGGTAACACGGGAGAGTACGTCACCCGTTGTGGTACGGTTATAGTACCACATGGGAAGTCTGTTTATCTTATGCGAAATATCGCCGCGCATGGATCGGGACACACGTTGTGTGACGGTCGCCATGATCCAGCTCTGAACGGCAGATAGCAACCAGCTTGCAGCGTAGAAGCAAACAAGCGTGATAGCAACCTTGAAAATAGCATCAAGATCGACATTTCCAGCAAATAGTCCTGCCTGAATATACTTTGTTATCTCCGAGAGCTTATCTGGTCCGAGCAACGTCAGCACGGTTCCGCCAATAGCGCAGACAAGCGCGATTACAATAAAAGCAATATACTTGCGGCAATAAACAAGCAGCTTTTTCCAAGTTCCGACCAGATCCTTGGGCTTCTCTCCTGCACCCATTCTTCCGCCCGGTCCTCCGGGGCCTCTGCGCATCGGTCTTTGCTGTGCCTGACCAAATTCATATTCTTTCTTTTCCATTACGAAAGTTCCTCCTTTGAAAGCTGCGAAAGAGCGATCTGCTGATATACCTCACAATTCTGCATAAGCTCCTCGTGCTTGCCGATACCGACCATTCGTCCCTCGTCCAGCACGATGATCTGATCCGCATCCTTGATCGTACCGATACGCTGTGCCACGATCAGTCTGGTAGTATCCTTGCATTTTTTATCCAAGGTGTTGCGTAGCACGCGGTCTGTCTTATAGTCAAGAGCCGAGAAAGAGTCGTCAAAGATGAGTATTTCGGCTTTCCTTGCAATCGCACGCGCGATAGAAAGACGCTGCTTCTGACCTCCCGAGAAATTCGCACCGCCCTGCGCAACATACCTCTCGTATTTTTCGGGCGAGCCTTCGATAAATTCTCTTGCCTGCGCTGTATCTGCCGCATCCGCAATATCTGCATCTGTCGGCATTGACTGTCCGTTGTCTCCGTATGCAATATTGGAAGAGACTGTTCCCGAGAACAGGGTTGCTTTTTGCGAAACATATGCAATCTTATTCCGCAGTGCATGCTCGTCGTACTCTTTTACGTTAACTCCGTCAACAAGCACCTCTCCGTCTGTGACATCGTAGAAGCGTGGAACGAGGTTGATAACGGTACTCTTGCCGCATCCCGTAGAACCGATAAAGGCTACAGTCTCCCCTTTCCTTGCCGTGAAGGAAATATCGTGTATCACATCTTCTTCAGCGTCGGGATAACGGAAGGATACATTTCTGAACGTAACCTCACCTACAACGCCGGGCTTGCCATCTGTCACAGTGCCGTTATGGATCGTCGGCTCGGTATCCAACACCTCGTTGATACGCTTTGCCGCCACCGAAGCACGTGGCAGCATCATAAATGGAATGACCAGCATCATAAATGACATAACGATCATAATACCGTATTGGCTGAAGACCATCATATTACCGAACATAGCAACTCTGTTGTCAAATGTATTTACTCCGCTAAGCAATACCGCGCCGATCCAATATACAGCCAGCATCAAGCCGCTCTGTACCAGCATCATGGTCGGCATCATAAAAGCCATAGTGCGTTGCTGAAAAAGCTGAGTATTTGTCAGCTCTTCATTGGCTTTCTCAAATTTGTTTTCCTGATATTCCTCTGCATTATATGCTCTTACCACACGCAAACCGTTCAGATTCTCGCGAGTGACACGGTTAAGGTCATCGGTCAACCTTTGCATCTTTCTGACCTTTGGCAAAACCAGCGTAATGCAGATTCCGACGACCGACAGCACGATAACGACTCCAATCGCTGTGGCAAGCGACCACTGCCATTCCTGATCTGCTATCTTGCAAATCGCCCATACGGCAGTCACCGGTGCTTTGATAAGCATTTGCAAGCCCATAACGATAAACATAAGCACCTGCTGAATGTCGTTTGTAGAACGGGTAATCAGGCTTGCGGTGGAAAATTTATTGATCTCCTCCATGGAAAAGGTTTGTACCTTTTTGAAGAGACTTCCGCGAAGAGCAAAGCCGAGATCACTTCCGATGCGTGCAGAGAAGACCGCTGTTATCATAGCCGCCGCAACGCTTCCAAGCGAGCATAGCAGCATCATTCCGCCTGCGCGCCACACCTCCGACATCTGGCTGTTCGGTGTCTCTATCAGGACGGTAAGCTCCTGCATATAATCCGGCATGGTCATATCCAGCCAAACCTGTGCCACAATAAATGCAATGCAGATAAGCGCATAGCACCAATCCTGTGGCTTCATTTTTTTCAGTAGTTTGATCATCTTTTATCCTCCTGTTATATAAAAATTGAGATCGTAAATTTTGACCTTCGCCATGCGACCTCAAAACTTGCTAACTTGGTTAGACTTTTGCTAAAAAATAAACCGACCGAAGTCCGAGCTATTCTTTTACATCAACCTGCCCGGATGTCGGCAAAAAGCCCTTTGCCATTGCCATCTTTACTTCTACCGACAATTCGATAAACTGCAATAGCTTTTCCATTCCGACTTGATCGATCACATATGAAATATGCTCAAGCATATTCTCTTGCATTTGCTCGGCGGCTGTTTTCCCCGCTTCCGAAAGACAGACCACCGTAACTCGTGCATCAGCCCTGTCGCTCTCACGAGTAATCAAGCCCTTGCTCTCCATCTTTTTCAAAAGCACTGCCACCCTTGCCGTACTGACGCCCATCGCCTCGCTGATAGCACCTGCCGACAATCGGTTTCCCTCTGCCGAGTAGAGCAATTTGATAGCAAAGCCTATCCCCGTATTGGAGTCATTGAATACCTTAAAAAAATTGGCGGGGTGTGCTTTCGGCAGCTCACGCACTATATATTCGATCTGTTCCTGTGTTGCCATGTGCGATCTCCCTTCTATACATCTGACATCATATGTCAGACCTCATATATCTAACCGAGTTAGATTATAACACATCTTCCTCCGCTTGTCAAGGGAAAACACAAAAAATTCAAGCAAATATTCTTTTCGATAATTCACTTTTTTACCCAAAAAAGCACCCACCGTTTTTCTTACGATGAGTGCTGATTTTATGTACTTAGCCATTAGGGCTTTTTCTTTGTTTACTGCTTCCAATGACTTGAGGTACGAATGTTAATATTACTTTGCATAGAAGTAAATTGAATATTCGCCAAGATTTATCGGCATGGTCGGTTCTTCGTTTTCGTCATCATATTTAGTCATTGCGACAGTGGCATATCCGTTTTTACCGTCAATAGTAACATTGTAGATAGTGCTTTCAGCGTTCTTGCTTTTAATTGCATATGTGCCTTCGTAAATTTTATTGTTTGTGTTGTCTGTTATAGCAATCCTCCCGTCTTTGGCTGTTAATGTCATATCGACGATCTTAGCTTGTGGGTTTGCAGAGTCGGGCTCACCCAAAGCTTCTATAATAGCTCGATCATTTTCTGTTGATATTACGGAACTCATTGACCACGTATAATCTTCAATATTGTTTTTTCCACCCCCACAGGCTGAAAAAGTCAGCAATGAAATTGTCAGAAGTAAAAGAACAGAAATAACCTTACGCATTTTCTTTTATCCTTTTATGTCTACGTTGTAAAATTATTTTATGTGCATTCGCCTCGCCACAATATTTAAGCCTGATAAATTGGAATTTGTTTATGCTTTGATAAATGCGTAAGCTATAACCGCTATTATGACAGCAAGTATCACTAATCGGGAAAGCACATACGGGAGCACAATTTTTCTTGCAGCCATTCTTTTGTACCTTGGCTTGGACAGCAATCCCAGCACGATATAACCAATCACTCCCGAAAAGCTGACAATATTGAGATAGGGTACCTTTGTAAAATAGTACGTTAGTGAGCTTATTGTTGCCGTGGCAAGACAAGCTATAGCACCCCAATAAAATTTGCGTCCTTGCGCTTCGTCAAGCAATCGCTTATTCTCAATATCTGTATCGGATATTAACTCCTCTATGCTGATATGAAAGAGACTTGATAGCTGTTTCAGGCTATCTATGCTCGGATATCCTTTATCTGTTTCCCACTTTGAGACAGCCGTCCTCGTAACATAGATCTTCTCTGCCAGCTCGTCTTGAGTAAGCCGATTGTCATTTCGCAGCTTCTTTAATTTTTCGCCAAAAGTCATAATGTAACCTCCTTACTTTTGTGAGTTCATTATTTTGTGAGTTCATTATAACATAGCTACCACAAAAAGTCACGACACTATCCGTCACATTGCAGCATACAGCTTTATGGATATAAATTCTTATTTATATCTAAGTTTATTATATCATATTACTGTCGGCAATGTTCACCTTTTCTTATACAACACAAGCTCGGGATTTTCACCGTTTTCTTCATATGTACAGATAAGAATAAAATCCATATTAGCAACGATCCCGAAGCATCTGCCTCCACCGAACTCACATTCAAGCTGATTGCCGAGATATGTAGCATTATCATCCAGATATTTTACAGCTTTTCCGTTTGGAAGTTTATATTCAAGGTTGACATACCTGCCCACAAGACCGTTGAGCTTTGTCAGCCTTGGCATACCTTCGATGTTTAAAGCATTAATTTCTTCGATCAGAAGCTTTTTAAATTCATCAAATGCTTTATTGCCGCCAAGCTCTTTATATCGCTTCCAATAATCCAATTTTGGAAGAGTAGCTTCGAGATATGCTCGTACTTCTTCTTCTGAATATTCCTCACTGACCATATTCTTCACACAAACATCAATCAGATCGTCCATATTGCTGTACATATATTCGCCGTCAGCGTAACACCATTTACAGTATTCTTCGTTGAGAAATCCATCTTTTTCCTTGCTTATAAATGAGTCCTCAAGCGGCATACCGCAGCACTGACAAATCAGTTGCCTTGGTGCACCAAGAAGCGTATTGATCGAAATGTCAAACAGCTTTGACAGCAGCTTTAACGTTTCTATGTTTGGTGTCGTTTCACCGTTTTCCCAACGGGAAACAGCTTGACGGGTTACAAAGACCTTTTCTGCAAGCTCTTCTTGAGACAGCCCCTTTTTAGTTCTTAGTTCGAGAATAATATCTTTTGTTTTCATATAATCACCACCTCGATAACATTATACCGTGGTACATTCAAATTGTCAAGCAACTCGTTGTTGCTGCCCGTCCGTCGGTATCTTTTGATTTCTCGGCGGCAATTTTTATCTTTCGTATATTAAGCTATTTTTCAGAACTTAATCGTTTCGGGTGCCGCAGTAAACGAGCTGAAGGTTGCCGTCGCATTCCTGAAGTAGAATACCTGCGTGTTTCCGTCGTTCTCGTCGTACATTGCGCGGAGATTGGGGTATGCATCGAGCATCGATCTTCTCGCTTCTGCTCTGTCATCCTCTACAAGCTCGCCCGCTATACGAAGCCACGCGCCGTCCTTGAAGGCGCAGATCTCTGCCTTTGGATTTGCCGCAAGTTGCTTTGAGGTTGGCTTTACCTTGCCTGTCTGAATGTAGAGCTTATCCTCAAAAATATGCGCCGTGCCGAACGGACGGACACGGGGCTGATCGCCCTCTACTGTTGCAAGATAGTAAACACCTGCATTTTTTAAAAATTCACATACACGTTTCATAATCCCTCCGATTTAAATTTAACATTTATACTTTCTTACCCATTTCATATGCTTCGATCATTGCAGACTTGTCCTTGATTTCGCCCTTTTCGTATGCTCCCATACCGCAGATAACGCCCATTTCCTTTGCTCCCTCTACGCACTCGGAATAGCCGCGGAAGCAAGCAAGAGTGGTGTCAGCGGCCATAGGCTCCTCATCGGCTGCCGTTACTATGTAGTAGAGCTCTTTGTCCTTTACCTCAAGCCAACGGGCAACCGTTCTGTCAATAAGAGCTTTAAGCTGTGCATCAATGGAATAGAAGTACACGGGGCTTGCAAGAACGAGAACATCGGCATCGATCATCTTTTGAATCACCTCTGCCATATCGTCCTTTATGGCGCATACGCCTGTATCCTTGCAAGCATAGCAGGCTCTGCAAAACCCTATCTTCTTTTCTGCCACACGGATCTTCTCGACCTCGTGTCCTGCTTCTTTTGCACCCCTTGCGAACTCATCGCAGAGGATGTCGGAGTTACCGTTTTTACGGGGACTTCCCGATAGTATCAATACTTTTTTCATAGCCTTACCACGCTTTCTTTTCTTTGGAGCTATCGTGCTGCTTTTTGCGTTCTTCAACCATCTTAGAGAACCATTCTACCATACCAGGATCGGTATGTGAGAAGAACGAGGACTGATTTTTATCAAGGGACGCAATAACGGTCATATCTTCCTCGGTCAGCTCAAAATCGAAAATATTGAAGTTTTCCTCCATACGCTCGATATGCGTGGACTTCGGAATTACAACAATACCACGCTGAATATGCCAGCGAAGCATAACCTGCGCAGGAGTCTTACCGTATTTCTCACCAATCGCTTTCAGCTCGGGAAGGTCGAACAATCCGCCCCTGCCCTCACCAAATGGTGCCCACGCTTCAAGCTGAATACCGTATTTGTTATGCTGCCATTCAAGCTGCTCGTTTTGTTGGTTGTGCGGATGAATTTCGATTTGATTTACGGCAGGCTTCACACGTGCAAAGCTTGCAATATCGACCATACGATCAACGTAGAAATTTGAAATACCTATAGCGCGGAGCTTTCCTTCTGCCATCAGATCCTCAAGCGCGCGGTACGCACCGTAAACATCGGAGAATGGCTGATGTAAGAGGCAAAGATCAAGATAATCGGTCTTTAGCTTACGAAGTGACTCCAATACGGAGGCACGGCACTCATCGTATCCGTAGTGCTCGATCCAAACCTTTGTGGTAAGGAAAATCTCCTCTCTCGGAATACCGCTCCTCACAAGTGCGTTACCCACCTCTTCTTCGTTAAAATAGCTCTGCGCTGTATCAATAGAACGATAGCCTACCTTCAAGGCGTCAAGCACACATCTTTCACATTCGTCCTTAGTTACTTGATACACGCCGTAGCCGAGCATAGGCATTTTTACACCGTTGTTTAATGTTACATATTCCATATAAGATATTCCTCTTTCAAATTCTTATTTGCTTATTTCATACACCATTTACGCAAAACGTGATCCGCCGCATCAACATAAATAGCCAAAAACCACTTTAACTGTTTATGCTTCGCTTTTGCTTGACCTTAAGATTACTGATCGCATTGGACAGTGTAAGCTGTGAAAGCATATAATCTCGCTTACTTTGCTCTTTTCTGAGCTCGGACAAAGCGTCCTCCATTTTTCTGCGTTCACGTTCCTCGTCGATTTCCTCCGGCAGCAAGGCGTATTCGCACAGTACCTTGACCGTATTATTTTCTACGTCGATCATTCCGCCCGAAATAGAAAATAATATTTTTTCTCCATCAGGTCGTGTATAATAGGCTTCGCCCTTTGTAAGAGATGCCGTGATCGGCGCGCGGTCTGCCATAATGCCAAGCATTCCGTCTGTGATCGGAACAATAAGCGAGATACACTCACCGCGATAAAAAACCCTTTTTGGCGTCAGAATTTCAAGATGAAATGGCTTCATTGTCCACCTCCGAAAGCAGCCTTGCTTTTTCTTTTACATCGTCGATAGTTCCGACGTTAAAAAACGCACTCTCGGGATATTCATCTGCTTCCCCCTCGATAATCGCCTTGAAGCTGCGAATGGTTTCACTAAGCGGCACGTAAACGCCCTTGACTCCCGTAAACTTTTCTGCAACGCTGAACGGCTGTGATAAAAAACGCTGTATTTTCCGCGCGCGGCGAACAAGAATTTTATCTTCTTCACTTAACTCATCCATACCAAGAATGGCAATAATATCCTGTAATTCATTGTAATGCTCCAAAATTTCCTGAACGGTTCGCGCAACGTAGTAGTGCTCTTTATCAATGATTTCCGGATCGAGTAGTCTGGATGAGGATTCAAGCGGATCTACCGCCGGATATATACCAAGCTCAGCAATTTTTCGGCTGAGCACTGTTGTGGCGTCTAAATGAGCAAAGGTGGTAGCAGGCGCAGGGTCTGCCAAGTCATCTGCCGGTACATATATTGCCTGCACCGATGTAACCGATCCATTTTTAGTGGAGGCAATTCGTTCCTCAAGCTCACCGAGCTCCTGTGACAGAGTTGGCTGATAGCCAACAGCAGACGGCATACGACCAAGCAAAGTAGACACCTCGCTGCCTGCCTGAATAAAGCGAAATATATTATCAATAAAAAGAAGAACATCCTTTTTTGATTCATCGCGAAAATGCTCTGCGATAGTAAGCCCCGTAAGAGCTACTCTCATTCTGACGCCGGGTGCTTCATTCATCTGACCGAAAACCAGTGCGGTTTTGTTAAGCACACCGCTTTCCGCCATTTCATAAAACAAATCGTTCCCTTCGCGGCTTCTCTCACCGACACCCGTAAATACAGAATAGCCGCCGTGCTCGGTAGCAATATTGTGTATAAGCTCCTGAATCAGTACCGTTTTTCCTACACCTGCACCACCAAACAGACCTATCTTTCCGCCTTTGCCATATGGGGCGAGAAGATCAATAACCTTTATACCTGTTTCGAGTATTTCCTCTGTCTCGGAGCGATCGGCATAATCCGGTGCGGGACGATAGATGGATTTTCTTTCGCAGTTCTCTGAAATTGCTTCACCGTTATCAATAGGCTCTCCGAGAACATTAAGAACTCTGCCCAAAACGGCTTCGCCAACAGGAACCGAAATAGGTGCTCCGGTAGCATAAACCTTCATATCTCTGCAAAGCCCCTCACTTGCTCCGAGCATAACGCACCTGACCGTGTAACCGCCGATATGCTGAACGACCTCCATAGCACGCCGCTCACCCTTGCATATCACGTAAAGCTCTTCCTTTATTTTGGGTAAGGCTTCCTTTGTGAATTTGACATCAACTACCGGACCGGTTATCTGAACGATCCTGCCTATATTTTTCTGTAATTCATTCGTCTTCATGGCACGTTTCTCCTGCGGCAGGACTGCAATGTCGTTTCAGTGCTCTTACGCCCGCCGTTATTTCGATCATTTCGTTCGTTATTGATGCTTGCCGTATCTTGTTGTACTGCATATGCAATACTCTCAGCATATCCTCTGCATTATCGCCCGCGCTTTTCATTGCCTTCATGCGTGCTTGCTGCTCACTGCAAAAGCTCTCCACAAGACAACCGTAAATAAATCCCGTCAGATAGCTCGGAACAATTCCTTCAAGCACCGCATCGGGGCTTGGTAAAAAATCTTTTTTTGCGTCCCCCGCAAAATAATTACCCGTATGGAATGTTGTCTGCTCAAGCGGAAGTAACGTTACTTTTTTAATTGAACCCGCTTTCGCACCGATATAATTCGTATAAATAATACTGATTTCATCGAGCCTTTCATCGTTATAGTATTCTAACAGCTCAGAACAGATCTTTCGCGCATCCGTAAGGCTTGGATACACTGCCGAATACTGGAAATCCCGAACGAACGGCAGCTTCTTATTCAGAAAATACTGTCTTCCACATTCGCCGATGATAAACACCGTTGTCTGCGGATGCCGCGTCATATATTCCTCGCACACACGAATTGCTTCCTGATTGTAAGCACCTGCCAATCCCTTATCAGCCGTAATTAAAAGGATACCATGTGTGCGGTGCGGCTGCTCTTCAGGCACCGATACGCTGAAATAGCGTTTTTTGGTTTGCGGCATATAATGAATTATTTCGCCGATTTTTTCAGCCAAAGCTTCAAAATACGGTTTAGTTTCCTCCAAGCCTCGGAGTGCTCTACTCATTTTTGCAGAAGAAATCATATACATGGCATCAGTAATCTTCTTCGTTTCACGAACGCCCGCAATTCTGCTTTTGATTTCACTTGCCCCTGCCACGTATCATCCCTTCTTTCTTATTTACACTTATTTACACTTATTTACACTTATTTACGGCTTGCAATATACTGCTTCGCCGTATCAATAATCTCGTTTTTCAATTTATCCGAATAGATCTTACTGTGTTCGATCTTATGACATATGGCACTGTTGTGCTGTTCAAAATATGTGAGAAGCTCTTGCTGTACCGTTTTGATTTCTTTGATCGGCACATCTACGAACAGCCTTGCCTGTGCACATATCAAGGTAATAACCTGTCTGTACAAGCTCAACGGCGAATTGTTTGGTTGACGAAGAAGCTGCATAAGACCTGCGCCATACTTTAGCTGTCGCACCGTACTCGCATCCAAATCACCGCCAAACTGCGAAAATACCTGCATCTCACGATACTGCGCCAAATCAAGGCGAACAGTTCCGACCGACTTTTTCATAACATCTGTCTGTGCAGTTCCTCCGACACGGGAAACAGAAAGACCGACATTGATAGCAGGTCGCTGACCTGCAAAGAATAATTCGCTCTCTAAGAATATCTGACCGTCTGTTATGGAAATAATGTTCGTCGGTATATATGCCGAAACGTCTCCGTCCTGTGTTTCAACAATCGGCAGAGCGGTCATACTTCCGCCGCTCAATTTATCCGAAAGCTGCGCGGAACGCTCTAAAAGTCTTGAATGAAGATAGAACACATCACCGGGATAGGCTTCCCTTCCGGGTGAGCGTTCCAGCAAAAGGCTTAGTGTACGGTATGCAACTGCGTGCTTGGACAGATCATCATAAATTATCAGCACATCTCTGCCGTGGTACATAAAGTATTCGGCAATAGCACAGCCGGAATAGGGCGCAATGTATTGAAATGATGCCGCATCACTTGCAGGAGAGGAAACAACTACCGTATAGTCCATAGCGCCATGCTTTTTCAACGTGGAAACGACCTTTGCTATGGAGGTAGCCTTCTGTCCTATCGCAACATATATGCAAACAACATTCTTATCCTTTTGATTGATGATCGTGTCGGTTGCGATCGTTGTCTTTCCCGTCTGACGATCACCTATGATCAGCTCGCGTTGACCTCGCCCTATGGGAAACATAGAGTCTATCGCAAGGATTCCCGTTTCAAGCGGTCTGTTTACGGTCTTTCGCTCGATAATACCGGGGGCAGAGCGTTCGATCGGATAATACTCTTTAGCTCCGATCTCACCGCCATTATCCACTGGATTGCCAAGAGGATCAACAATTCTTCCGAGTATTTTCGTGCTGATAGGAATACCTGCGGTACGCTGTGTTCTTACCACGCGGCTACCCTCGTATATTTCAGAATCATCACCAAAAAGAATGATACCGTTTGTACCGTCGGCACGAATATCCTGTATCATTCCCTTTACACCACAGTCAAACAGAACGATCTCTCCGTACTCAACCTCATGCAATCCTTTTATTATTGCAATACCGTCGCCGACAGAAACCACAAAGCCTACCTGCTGATGTCCTGCGCGAAGCTCAAAGCTGTTTATATTCTCGCGAAGAAGCGATACGATTTGTGCAGGATCATATTCTTTTTTTATGGACTCAAAGGATTTTCTGAGCTGACGAATACGTCCGAGAGTGCTCCAATCGTAGTTTTCATCACCGACAAAGATACGAAAGCCGCCAACTACGCTTGGATCTTTTTTAATTAAGAAATCAATATCCTCTGCATCATACTCCTGCAAAAAGAACTCTCGCATCTTAGCAAGCTGATCTTCATTTGGAGGTGTGACGCACTGAATTTCAACTCTTAAAGCATCGTGCTTTTTAATGTGAGTATTATCAAACTCATTTTTTATCATGCTCTGACCTCTTTTTTGCAGTAGTGCTTTCGGCAACACGTATAAACTCGTCGTATAAAGCACTGTTGCGTTCTGGGGTTACTGTATCGCTGAGTAGTTTCTGCGTTGCCGTAACAATAAGCTCACCGATCTCAGCCTGCGCCGATTCAAGAATGTGCTCCTTGCGGTCTTCCGCTTCCTTCTCTGCGGCAATGATGATAGCAGATGCCTTCTCCTTTGCTTCTACGATGTATTGCTCGGAAATATCCGCCCATTCCTTCTCTACCGTTTTCTTCTTATCCGAGATTTCCCTATCGGCATCACGCAGCTTTTGCTCATACTCTGTTCTAAGTCTTTCATTTTCTTCAGCTAACTCTCGGTTCCGCCTTTCCGCTTCGGCAAGCTGCTCCCTGCGCTGTTCCAAAAAACGGCTGACCGGATTGAACAGAAGAAAAGTAAGACCACCCGCAAGAATAACAAAATTCAGCATATGCAGAAGAATCTGCAAAAAATCTATGTTGAGTGGCATATTCGTTCCCTCTTACAAAACAAATATAATAAGAATTGCGACAATCAAGGCATAAATGATCGCAGTTTCAATAAATACGATGCCGAGCATCATTGTCGAGTTGATTTTTCCCGCTATTTCCGGCTGACGAGCCATACTGTCGGTACTCTTGGAAATTGCGATCGCCATACCGATGGCACCCGTCGCTCCAACAACCGCCACAACAATTGCGGCAGCGATAGCTTTAGTAGAAAGAACACTGCTGTTATTTGCCTCGGTCTCTTCAACAGCCGCAGCAGCTTCATCGCTTTGAGCAGAATCTGACTCAGCGGCAGAAACGCTGACGGACGTCATCGCAACAAGTGTAAGCATCAAAATCAATGATATAATGACAGATATAATTTTTTTCATTTTAGTTTACCTCTTAGCTTTCTTAATTTTAACTTTCTTTGGCTTTGGTTCAACGGCTTCGCCGTAGAATATCGATACCAGCGTTGCAAGCACATAGGTCTGTACGATAGCGTGTAAAAGTGTAAACAGAACTCCCACGATTACAGGTAATACAAAGCTGAGGCTTACATAATAATAGACAAGCTCGGTAACAAGCAATCCACTGATCAGTGCGCCGAACAAGCGGAAGCTCATCGATATAGGTAACGAAAAGTCCTTCAGGACACCGAGTGCCCCGCGGAAGCCTCCGCAGATAATGCCTGCGCCGAGAATTATTATATATGACATGACTCCCATTGCTATTGCGGCATTGATATCCGATAACGGCGCGGGGAGAGACACTGATACCCCGTCTGTTGTAAGCCATTGTACTCCGAACAGCTCGAACAGCGTTCCGAAAAATATGTAAATACCCGCGCTGAATATATACGCTCCCACGAAACGTGGCCTGTGATGACTGTTGGCGTGTGCCATATCCGAGAAGAACTCCACCAGCTTTTCGATAACACATTGAAGCTTACCGGGTACGGTCTTGAATTTTGGTATTGCAAATATTCTTATAAGTGCAGCTATAAGCAATAATATTGCCGTAACCGTATAAGCGGAAATCAGCGCAGGATTTACCTCAAGCCCAAATAAAGACATCTTGTTGTCTTCATGCAAAACTCCGTCCTTCATGACCTCTTTGATCGTTTGATGCTTAGCTCCGGGTGGCCACAGCAATATTATTCCAACAACTATCAATACAATAGTTGCAAGCCAAAACGCAAGGAAAATCAGTTTCTTGTTCCTTTTTTTCGTTTTCATCTTATTTTTCTCCATTTATTTTTTACCATTTGGTATGGAAAGATCAAGTGCCAAATCAAAGTAACATTTCTTCTATGTGGCAAATGTAATCCAAGCTGCGAAGTGCCTCGATGATCTCTGTGTGTGTTTTATACTTTTTCAGCTCCTGGCTGCTGATCGAAATTGCGATAGAATATACGCTCAGCCCCGAGCCTGCGTAAGCTGGATTTGCCTCAATATCATCAATGCGCAAGCCAAGCCTGCGTATCGTCGTAACAAAGTTTTCGAGATAGCTGTTATCTTTTAATTCAAGATGTATTTCAAAATGGTTAGATCTGTTTTTCAAATAACGCTCCAACGACGGGAAGATCGAAAGGCAGCACAGCAGTACGCCAAACGCAATAAACGTAACCGTGTAGTAACCCGCTCCCACCGCAAGACCGATGATCGCGCAGGTCCAAAGCCCTGCGGCAGTGGTCAAGCCCTTAATTTGACTTCGTGAGCTTACAAGCAAGGAATTTACGCTGATAATTGCCACACCTATAATGCCTGCGCCCGAGAGAACGTATGTGCCCGTTCCCATTAAATATCCGTCAAGGAGCATAGTCACCGTCATAGCCAAGGACACCAATATAAAGGTGCGAAGTCCTGCCGAGTGACGTTTGCTTGAACGCTCACAGCCGATCACGGCGGCAAGCGTCACCGATAAAACAATTCTGAATAAAATACTGTATCCGTTCAGCTCCTGAGACCATTCACCAAGTATTTTTGCAATAGGATCTATCATTTTCTCTTTCCTCCCGAGGCAAGATAGGCATGGCGAACCGACAAAGCCTCAAAATGTTCCTCAGCCGCCTCTGTAAATGCGTGCTCCTCTTCGTTAATTTTCTCTTTTGCAAGCTCGCCTTGGATGATCTGTATTCTCTCGATCAATTCCTCGACGGTGTTTTTAGGTTTTTCCTCGGTGCTCGGCTCTTTATTAAGAGGAACTATGTCTTCAAGCTTAGTTGAATACGATTTTGACAAATAAAGCGAGAGCTTTGCGCAAGCGGGACCGACCAACTCGTAAAGCACGCTTGAAGCAAGTATAATGGTCTGCAAGGCATTTCCGACATCGCCGCCGAGCGTTCTTGCACCAAGTGCCGCAAGACCAATTGCAACTCCCGCCTGCGGAATAAGAGCGAGCCCCAAATAATTACGGGTTCTGACGGGCTTTTTAACACAAAGACAGCCAAGAAATGCGCCCACGTATTTTCCGATAATACGTACAAAGAAATACAACACGCCGATCAGCAAGAGTGAAACACCGCCAATCGCGCCGGAGGGATTTACCAAAGCATTTAAATCAAAGGAAAGACCCGAGCGAACGAAGAAAAGAAGCAGAATAGGAGGGCTGAAATAGTTTAGCTGTTTAAATAGCTTATCATCATCTGCAAGATTGACGTACACCGTTCCCATAGACATACATCCGAGAAGCGGAGAAACATCCATCGCCGCGCATATACCGCAAAATGCGAACAAAAGCGCAATAGAGATAATCAGGCGATTGTCGGTAGACCGTTTTCTATGTATCAGAAGCTTCATAAGTAATCCGAATACGCCGCCAAGCGCCAGGGCTCCGAAATTTTTCAAAATGGGGACAACAATGTTCAAAAAGCTGAAGGCTTCGCCTGTTGTGTAGGTGACGGCAACTGAGATGGCAATGCTGTAAGCCAGAAGAGCCACGATGTCGTCATAGGCAACTACTTGTAAAAGCGTATCTACAAAGTCGCCCTTCGCGCCCGTCTGCCTGATCGTCATCATCGTAGAGGCGGGGGCAGTTGCCGATGCAAGTGCAGCCAGAACGATAGAAAAGGCAAGGCTCAGATGCAATATCCAGAAGGAAAGAACGAATACAAGCACAGACGCTAAAAGCGCCTCGGCAAGCGTTATGACCACGACCTTGCCTACGCTGTTTTTCAGCTTTGAAAATTTGAAAAACTCTCCCGTACTGAATGCAATGAACGCGAGTGCGATGTCGGCGAGAAATTCCGTACCTTCTATGATAGATTTCGGAATAAGATCCAAGCAATACGGTCCGATCAGAATACCGACTATTATGTACGCAGTCACGTTTGGCAGACGTAGTTTTTTCGTAACACGAGTCATTAAAAATCCGCATATCAGCATAATGGCGACAGAGATAATAATAACAGCAACATTCGATTGTGTCCCCAAGCGCTCGTAAAGACCATTCAACATTTCATATACCTCCATAGTAGCCAAGTGCTACGGTATTTTCGTAAATAATAATGGGCAGACGCATAAGGACGCATAACCTACGATAATACACATCTGTCCCGATACTCAGATCGTCGGATTTCAAATTTCAAAATAAAAAAGCGCAGACCACCGTAACAGCAAGCATATGTACCAAACGATAGCGTGTGCGCTTCTATATAATCATCCCTGACGAGTAAAAACAGTACTGATAAAAACAAAGCAAGATCCAAAAAAATCAACCATTTTCTTCCGCGCCCCTTTACGGTGCCGTCGATCACAGCCGTGCAAAACAAGTCGTCCTGCTATCGTTCTTTCAAAAGCAACCTGCCGTCAGAAGGCTTAATGAAAAATCGCTTAAATATCATCAAAATATTTTTCACAAAATGCACTTCTCCGCTTGCAAATTGATCTATTATATGATATACTAAAAATATTATAATGTCAACTTATATTTTTTTAGGTATTGATAAATTTATTTTATAGTAGAGGTATATGCTATGTTAGATGTAAAGCTTGAAACACTGCTTGTGGTCTCCGATTGTAAGAATTTCACGAAAGCAGCTAAGATCCTGTCGCTGACACAGCCCGCCGTAAGTAACCATATCTGTCAGCTTGAAAAAGAGTGCAATGCAAAGATTTTTGTGCGCGGCAAGGGGGATTTCAGACTTACGCCGGAAGGAGAAATTGCCGTTACATACGCAAGAAGATTGAAAGCACTGCACGAAAAAATGCTATTCGAAATTGCTGATGAGCAAAAGCACGTTTCAAGATTTCGTATCGGTATTACCCATACCTCCGAGAACAATATGATCTCGGAAATATTGGCAAAATACGTGAACCAATACTCGCACGTAAGTATAACGATAATTACTGATACCATAAATAATCTTTATGATATGCTTGAGAATTACGAGCTTGATATTGCCATCGTGGAGGGAAAACGTCACTCCGCCAAGCTGAATTACTTTATGGTGGATACAGACTATCTGGTTTGCGTAATGAGCAACGATAATCCGATTGCAAAGCATTCTTTGGTTACGATAAATGATCTGAAAAAGCAAAACATGATCCTGCGTTTACCCACATCCGCAACAAGACAGTTGTTTGAAGCGACACTTATCAGTATGAACGAGTCTATAGATAATTTTAACGTGTCTTTGGAGGTGGATAATGTTTCTACGATAAATGAGCTTGTAAAAAAGGGGCTCGGCGTATCTATTCTTCCCCGAAGCGCTTGCATCAGCGAGGCAAAGAAAGGAAAGCTGACTATTCTTCCTATTGAAAATCTGAGTATGATGCGTGAAATGAATATTGCCTACAACAAGGACTTTGCCCATTTGGACGTATTGAAAGGAATTGTTGAATTGTATCAAAGTAATGTTCATAAAGGATAATTTATATAATCCCCGCAATATCCCCCGCTTTTGACATGAAGCGGGGGATATTGCATTATTATTTGTCCGACCTTGATCGTCATTTTGGAAAATTCAGTGCTCATTCCAAAAATCTTATACAAAATGGCTCTGACCTTTGTTTTGCTTTTTTTACCGAATAAATCCACCCGTCAACACACAGAAGACAAGCGTAAACGGTATGGCTAAAACGTGACTGTCAAATCGGTCAAGAATACCGCCGTGTCCGGGCAATAGCGCGCCAAAATCCTTTACTCCCGCAATACGCTTGACGACCGACATACAAAGATCGCCAAGCTGACCTATAACAGATACAAGCACAGCCCATATTACGAGCACAATGACGCTAAAGTGTAATTTTGCAAGCCTGTGCAAAATAACCGCGGCAAGCATGGAGATGATAACGGCACACGCCGCACCACCTATCGCTCCCTCAACCGTTTTCTTGGGACTTATTTTTGGACACAGCTTATGCGAGCCAAAAGCCCTGCCAAACAAAAATGCAGCAATGTCGGTTACAAAACAAGACGTTACTGCAAATGTCAAATAATAAAATCCGTTATCCATCGATCTCAGCGTCGGAATAGCCTTGAAAAGCAATATAACCGTAATGCTGACTACGATTGCAAAAGCAGGATTGAATATCCGAAATTTCTCCTTATCCGCCATCATAAATCCGAACATGATCAAGGCAGCGGGAAATATCAACATCATCGGGTATTCGTACCTCGGTATGGGCAATAGCAACAGCAAAGCATATATTACTATTGTACCGTAAAGCACTTTATGATTGTCGGTCCTGCAAATTCTCATAATTTCAAGAACAGCTAAAGCACTCAATATCAGTGTTCCTATGTATAAAACGATCGGGATATGTGAAAATAAAAGCCACGCATACACGAACACCAATATCACAGCTCCCGTAAGTGTTCGTTTAATCATCCGCGGTGACTCCTATCAAGCAGAATATTGCCAAGGAATACAAAATACAGCACGTGAGCGATTATCATACCGGTACCGCAAAGCAGCATCAGCGCGTTTGCCAGAACACTATGCATTTGAGGGAACAAAATCAAAAGCATCATTGTTACGTAAATAACCACAGTGTTCATCTTTCCATACCATTTTGCACTGTTAACCTCGTCGTGCTTTTTCATAACAACAGCACCGAGTATCAGCTTGGTTATCTCACAAAGCGCAAACAATATTACAAGTCCCCACATCAATTTATATTTTGACAGCAAGCATAAAAGCATTGCTGCCTGCGTCAGCTTGTCCGCTACGGGGTCAAGGATCTTTCCAAAGTCTGATATCATATGAAAATGCCGCGCGATCCAACCGTCGATAATATCTGTCGCGCCGGACAGAATGATCACACCTATCGCGGCGTAATATTTCTGCTCATAGCTGTACAACCAAACGATTACAGGAATGAGCGCAAGGCGAACCAAGCTAAGCAGGTTCGGTATGGTAAGTATTTGTTTTTTCTTAAATATTCTATGCATATGTAGCTCCCCCTTCTGCCTCACACGCGCTTCCCATTCGCGCAAGAGTCTCTTTATAGAAAATCCCGAAAGCACCGGAATAATTCTTTTTCCACGGCTTGTTTTTTCCACAATAATGGAAAATAACCGAGTTTTCCTTATACCATTCAAATTTATGTCTCTTACCGAATATTCGGTCATAACGATACAAGCGATCTGTCATATTGTAGATATAGGCACTCAGCTTAAAAATTCGTTCTCCGTACAACCCACTGATCACATCCTGATCCGGCAAAAGCAGCTTGGTTCCCTTCTTTTCGATATAGGTAAATACATTCTCATATTTCTGCTCCTTACGCAAGAGATCAAGATTCATCAGAAGAACGCCCGAATTGATATAAGGAGCTCCCTTTTGTAAGCGAAGACGCTTTCCGTTAATAAATCGCGTCACCCTCCCATTGTGAGAAGCCGCCGCAAAATAATATCCGTCAAGCGGTGTATCATAAAGCTCTGCAAGCGATCCGTTAACAATGATGTCAGGATCAAGATATAAAACTCTACTAACATTCTCCGGCAAATATTTTGCCGCAAAAATACGGTAATACATTTCCTTGGGAAAGCGGTCGGTAGTAGGCGCATTGTCAAGCCCGTGACCTTCGGCTTCGATCATAACAAGCTTACCGCTCTTCCCCAAAATGGCATTTGTTTTTTCGGTCGCTTCCCTGCGAATTGACGTGTGCAGCAGGTACACGGTGAAATAAGTATCCGGATTATGATAAATAACAGAAGAAAGAAGCGTATTCAGGTACGGCAAATAGGCTTCATTCAACGTTACCAAAAGATTCATGCTATGCTTCATCATTGTTCATCATCTCACGTTTCTTTTTGTTCTTACATTTCCAAATAAAATAAATGACAAGTGCGAGAAGCATAAGTCCCGCTTCTACGATCAAAGATATTATAAATTGCGGTGAACCAACGTCATCAATGCTCATTCCCATAACGGAAAAGCACACGATAGAAGGCATAAGTCCAATGACGGTTCCGAAGAGGTATGGCTTGTAGCACATTCCGCTTGAACCAAGATACATTGCCACAAGATCTGAAGGCAAAAGCCCGACCATGCGAAGAAAGAAGCTGACGAGAAATTCATTTTTGTTTTGAGTGTCTTGCAGAATTTCCAACTTAGAGTTTTTCTTGACAAGCTCGCCGATCATTCGCCTTCCCGCCTTCTTCCCTATGTAAAACGGAATAGTCGTCATTATGACTGTCCCGACAGTATTCACAATAATTGCCACGGGAAGCGAAAACAGAATACCGCTTGCCGCATAAAGAATACTACCGTAAATAAAGACCGCAACACCTTTAACGGCAAAAAGAAGCAGCATCACGACAATGGACAAAACCGCGTCCTTGGGAACGAGATCGACAATTCCTTCAACCGATATTTTCTCTCTGTTCAGAAAGCAAAGCAGAAGCAATACGCCCCAAAACAGGATCATAAAGATCCGTCTGAATGTTTTCAGCGCTTTGTGTTGTGTACGTTTCTCATTATCTATCATATTTCAATTTTTACTTTTTATCCTTCTTGCCTTTGATAGAAAATTTGGATTCAGTTCCCTTGAAAAGTCGTTTGAAGTTTTCCTTGTGTCTGACCGTCATAAATATCGAGCAAAATGACGCCATTAGGATAACCGGGAGCGATGCACCGAACGGGATAAGCAAAATCGGGCACAGAAGCATTGCAATTGTGGTAGAAAGCGACATATATTTGGTAATCAACAGCAGCGCGACCATAATTCCCGTTGCGATCAATCCCACGCGCCAATCGATTATATACATAGTAGACAAGCAGACAAGAAATCCCTTACCGCCCTTGAATTGATATTCAAGCGGAAAAGCGTGACCGAGCATACAAAACATTCCCGTGTATGACGCTCCAAGCTGAAAATCCACGCCATGACGGGACAAAAGCCAAGCAAAAATTCCTACGACGACTGCGGCTTTGGATAGATCAAGCACGAGCACCCACCATGCCCATTTGTTGCCAAAGGTTCTTTTAAAATTGGTAAAGCCGGGATTGCCGCTCCCACATTCTCGTATATCTTTTTTGTATATTGCCCTTGAGAGGGTAATGGCGGGATTCATTCCTGCTACAACATATCCGCATATCGCCGCCGCTATGTAAAGAAATACCTTCATTCTCCCCTCCGATTTATTCTATGACCATAATATAATCGTATACGTCCTGACCACCGTTTATAATATATATCTCTTTTCCCTTGTAGTGAGAATGTAAGTAAGCCTCGATTTTTTCAGCTTCCTCCTCGGTCGCATCCTTACCGCAAAAAAGAATACAAACGTCGTAGGCTTCAAAACCGATCCTTTCTATGGCTTCACACACTGTATTAAGTCTTTCTAGGTTTACAGAAAGAAGCCTTTTACCGACAAAGCCAATATAATCACCGGTGTGCATTTCGTTTCCATCAATTACGGCATCTCGGACACAGTGAGAGATCTCGGCAGTCACAACGCCCTCCATTGCCATTTGGAGCTCCTCGACGATCGTATCGGTATCCCCCGAGGTCGTATCCAGCATGGCAAGGGACGCATAACCCGCGCCGATTGTGGTGCTTTCGATCACACGCACATCTGAGCTGTCATATAAGTGCGCCGCTTGCTGTGCTGCCAGCATGATATTGCTATTGTTTGGAAATACGAAGATCACATCCGCATTAACCTCATCAAACGCTTCGATAAAATCCTCAGCGGATGGATTCATGCTCTGCCCGCCGTCTACGATCACGTCCGCGCCTCTGTCGCGGAAGGTCTCTTTCAGTCCTTCACCGCAGGCAACGGCAACAACACCATACCTTTTACGCTCCTTCATAGGGGCAGATTTCTTTTCCTCGATAACGGTATTATTGTGCTGCAAGGACATATTTTCTATCTTGACCTTGAGAAATTCGCCGTATTGTTGACAGAAATCAAGCACCCTTTGCGGTGTCATCGTATGTACGTGGAGCTTGACTATACTACCGTTGCGAACGGTAACAATGGAATCGCCTATCGTTTGCAAATAATCGGTAATTACATTTACGTCGAAAGCCGATATATCGGTCTTGACATTCTGTAAGCGAACGAGAAGCTCGGTACAATATCCGTACTCCAACACACTATCTTCATTGAATGCATCAAGATCAAGCTCCTGCGCGTGCTCGGAAAATTCGGTAATATCCGACACATCCTCGCCGATCACGGCTCTCATCATTCCGTCCACGATATAAATGAGACCTGCCGCACCCGAATCGACCACACCTGCTTTTTTCAGCACGGGCAAAAGCTCGGGCGTTCTTGCGAGAGACAACTTTGCTTCTTCTATAAAGGCGTTCAGAAATGTCTCGGGCGTTTCTGTGTTTTGCTTGCAAGCGTACTCGGTTGCCTCGCGCACGACCGTCAGGATGGTTCCCTCGGTCGGTGTCATAACCGATTGATACGCCTGCGTTACCCCATTGCGAAAGGCCCTGCCGATTGCGTCAGTATCTGCCGAATGAAGTCCGGAAAAACCGTTTTTTATTCCCTCAAAGAACTGCGACAAAATTACACCCGAATTACCGCGTGCCGACATCAACATTCCGCTCGACACGCGCTCTGCTACCTCGCACAGTGACTCACAATCGAAATCCTTATGGACACCACCCATCATCGTCATAAGCATATTGTCGCCCGTGTCACCGTCGGGAATGGGAAATACGTTTAAATCGTTTACCTCCTTTGCGTGCGCCTTTAGGCTTGCCGCTCCGGAATTGATCATTCTGGCGAAAAGTATGCCGTCTAAAGTTCTCATTCTCACTCTCCCGCTTTATACGTTACCTCTTGTCCAAATCCCCAAATTGCAACTGCGTCAGGACCGATAGAGGCACCGATGATAGGACCGATCAGTCCAATGTAAACATCCTTGCAAGGGATCTCGTCCTTTACAAGAGTAACAAGCCTTTCAAGCTCCTCCTTGCTACAGTCGGCATGAGCTATATATACCATCTGCTTCTCCGGCTCAACAATAGCTTCCTTCAGGCATTTTACGATCTCGGTAAATGAGGTCTGTCTGCCTTTTACCTTTTTGACTGCCGTTTGTGTACCGTCCACATCTGAAATGAGAATCGGCTTTACTCCCATTAAATTTCCAAAGAATGCGGATGACGCCGAAACTCGACCTGATTTTTTCAGGTGATCGAGAGTATGTACAGTAACAAATTGATTTACCCTTTTTCGGATCGATAAAATATAGCTGTGGATCTCATCAGCGCTCTTACCCTCTGCCGCAAGCTTTGCCGCCTCGACAGCCAGCATACCTTCGCCCATACTTGCATTGAGAGAATCGATGCAGATGATCTTGCCGTCCGGATATTTCTCCAGCAAGCCCTTAGCCGTAACGTAACCGGTATTTACAGAGCCTGACTGCTTGGAGGAACAGGCGATATACACAATATCGTAGCCCTCCTCCAGATACTTCGTGAAAACAGCAGTAAACTCTTCCACCGACACCTGTGCGGTCATAATGCGCTTTCCGCCTCGAATGGTATCATAAAGTTTATGTGCATCTGCTGCACTCCATGTCAGAAGTGCGGGAGCCTCCCTGCCATCTTCAATGGTTGACATTTTTACGTAATCAATATCATACCTTTGCAGAATATCCGCGCCAATGTCTGCGCAGGAATCGGTGATGATTTTTACTTTTTTCATAGCGATCTTCCCCTTATATTTTCAAAGTTTATTCTTGATTTTACGACAGAATTATACGCACGAAATATAAACTGAAACTAAACAGAATGGGGCAACCGATAAATCGATTGCCCAAAATATTTATTTGTTTTTAGTAAGGGAACAAGCAGCTACTGCTTCTTCGGAAGTACAACGGTAAATGAGGTGATTCCGTTTCCGCTGCTTACGCTGACACTACCATTATGAAGCTCCACAATTCGTTTCACGATGGCAAGACCGATACCGTTGCCTTGCGTTGCGTGTGACTCGTCCGCCTGATAAAATTTATTGAATATCTTATCCTGTTTATCATAAGGTATTTCACTGCCGGTATTTCTGATCCTTACACAAAGATTTTCTTCGACCTCGCCGATCTCAAGTGCAACCGTACCGCACCGAGGAACAAATTTCACAGCGTTGTCGATCAAATTGATCCACACCTGCTTGAGAAGTCCTTCATTTGCTTCGATCATAAATTCGTCAAAATCAAGCTGTAGATCAATATTTTTTGACGTCCATTTTTCCTCGAGCAAAAGCACGGCGGATCTCACCTGCTCGGAAAGATTGAACCGCGAGACGTCGGTAAGGATAGTTTGGTTTTCCACCTTGGTCAAATTCAATATATTGCTTGCCATAGAAGAGAGACGCATTGATTCCTCACGAATGGCATGTGCATACTGTACGCGCTCTTCTTCTGTAAGATCACCTGCTTCAAGAAGATTGGCAAGCCCCATGATCGAAACGATTGGCGTTTTAAACTCGTGAGAAAATGAATTTATAAAGTCATTACGCAGCATCTCGGTGTTTTCAAGCTCCTTTGCCATTGTGTTGAAGCTTGTTGTAAGCTCCTTCACGACAGGATGTGATGACATGGTATTGCCAAACTTCAATCTTGTTTTGAAATCTCCGGCGGCAAGACGGTTCATCTTATTGATAATTTCATTGACAGGCTTCAAAGGAATACGGCTACTGAAAAAAGTTGCCACGCCGCCAATAATCAGGCTGATCAAGGACATAAACAGAGTGACCTGTCCGAGCTGAAGATCGCCGTCCACGTCAACGATCACCCCGGCATTCGTCAACAGCCAAAGACCAAGCGCCGTAAGACCGATTGCCGCAAGCAAAATTACAAAAACAAAGATAGAAAGCGCAAGGGTCAAGGAGGTTCTTGATGTTCTTTCCTTGAGCTTTTCTATACTCAATGCCGGAACCTTCTTCATATCTTCTTTACCGCCTTATATCCGAGCCCACGAACAGCCTCTATCTCAAATTCATCCCAACCCTCAAAGCGTTTACGAAGTCTGCCGACGTGTACGGTAACGGTCTCCCAGCCCGTCTCGCTATCCGCGCCCAATATTTCGTCCATCAACTGAATACGGGTAAAAATCTTTTCGGGATAGGACAGTAATTTATAGAGCAGCAAAAATTCCTTCTGCGGAAGCTCCTGCACCTCCCCGCCCCTCGTAACCGTCAAAGAATCGTAGTCGATCACCACGTCACCGATCACGATCTTACGCTCGTTTGCAATTTTGGCACGACGCAAAAGTGCCTTTATGCGATATAAAAACTCATCTTGATTAACAGGCTTCGTCATATAGTCATCCGTACCAACTGCAAATCCCCTGTTCTTATCCACGGGGAGCTGCTTGGCAGATACCATCAGAATGGGCAGATTATTATCACACTCACGCAAGGTCTTGGTGAGCTCATATCCGTCCATTTTCGGCATCATAATATCAAGCACAACAAGATCTATATGCGCCTTGTCCATAGCTTCAAGCGCATCCTCTCCGTTATTTGCAACGGTTACGGTATAACCGTTGTTCTTCAGCACGGCTTCAAAGTACATCCTCGTATTTTTATCATCATCTACCACAAGAATATGGAACACTTATTTTCACCTCTCTTAATTGATTGCACCTATTTTATTGCTGTTCTATAAACTGAAAATAAACAAATCTCCGCATATTTATTTTATCATATATTTGTGTCGCAGTCAAAGACATTTGAAATAAAAATCCGAAAATACTGTTGAATTGTCAAGCATAGACAACAATTCAACCCATCTTAACAGCTCTTACCGACAAATTATGATTTTCCCTGTTGACATTTTGCCCTAATTGTGATATAATACGAAAAAATATAACTGCCACCGGGTAGTATAATGCGTTTGCATTCGTTTACACATCGTTAGGTCTTAGAAGATGTGCATGCGGGTGCTTATTTTTTTGGAGGTTTGTATGAAAAAACTATTTGCGTATTTTTCCAATATGGAGCTCATTTTATGGTCTGTATCTGTAATTTTTGTTATTGTGTCCTTTTGCATTTTTGACCGTGAAAGCTATCTGACGTTGGTTGCTTCACTGATCGGCGTAACATCGCTTATATTCAACGCAAAGGGCAACCCGATAGGTCAAGCTCTTATGATCGTATTCAGCCTGCTCTATGGCATTATTTCATATACATTTTCCTACTATGGCGAGATGATTACATACCTTGGAATGACCATGCCGATGGCAATTTTCGCTCTCATTGCGTGGCTGAAAAATCCGTACAAGGGAAATAAGGCAGAGGTCAAGGTGAATAGCATAGGCAAGCTCGAACAGCTTCTGATGTGGCTGCTTTCTTTAATCGCAACGGCGGTCTTCTATTTTATTCTTGAATATTTCAATACCGCTAATATCATACCAAGCACCATATCTGTAACTACGAGCTTTCTTGCGGTATATCTGACGTTTCGCAGATGTCCCGGCTTCGCCATGGCTTATGCGGCTAACGATATTGTTTTGATCGTTTTATGGGTGCTGGCAGCCATATCGGATATTCGCTATATCTCGGTGGTCGTCTGCTTCGTTGCATTTCTGTTTAATGATATTTACGGATATATCAGTTGGCAACGAATGAAAAGAAGGCAATCCGCTTAGCTTTACACATC